>CBKWLJ010000076.1:0-24128 GCA_966675205.1 uncultured bacterium | reverse complement strand
GCACCTGCAACGGGAAAACTGGGGTCAGTTAGTTCCCGATAAACTGCTTCAGGAATAAGAACTGTTTCGTAAAGTTGATGTAGGAGGTAAAGCTGGTTAATCGCGGCAAGATTGTTGATGGGTGATGTATCACTGACAATGATCACAATCTACCCATCTCTCGCAAGTTTTGAATGTCCTGCTCAAAATCTTCCACCCCGTAATGCACTGGAATGTGACGACTGGCAAGTAGATGTTGAAAAGCAATGCGGTGCATTCCTGCAAATCGACTGGCTTGAGCGAGGGTGAGCTTCTCTTTCTCAAAGAGCATGACAGCAATTTCTTGGCGCATTTCAGCCTCAGTCATGCGGGTTGTGGTTAAAATTTCGTCAGGGACAACAACACTCATGGCTAAATTCCTCGCTACCATCACTATTCTACGGCTCTGAGTCAGCAACTGTCTGTGCTGTCCAATCCAGCTAACCCTGCGTTGATGTGGACACAACAGAGGTGATCGGTGAGTGTCGAGGCTACCTGCTGCTAACTGATTGAGTGCGATCGCGTTTTGCATGGAGTTCTTATGCGATCGCATCCTTCCCCAAAAATGCGATCGTACCCGAAATCGCTATCGAAATAATGAGGTAGGCTGCTCGTCCAGTTGAGCAAGTTTTTTCGGTTCAAGAGGAGTTTTTAGTAACACCCAGTCAAGGCAAAGTAATAGAATCTGAAGCTTCAAGAAATTTTTTATTTGCTCTATGTGGGAATCACTCAGCAGCTTTTCGATGAGTTTACCAAGGGCAATTTCAAGAGTCTTTTCGGCTATCCAGAATACAAAAGTGTTCATGAGGGTGAATGTGTAGTTGTTAGTCAGATGAGATACTTCACAGTCTGCTCTCAATCCCAAAAATTGTCGTTACGATAACTTAAGGAGGTTAAAAGTACGATTTAGTACGAAAAAGTAAGGTTCTACTGACGTGCTGATTGTGTAGTCACTGACCTATGGACGCTGAAGAAGCATTAAAAGTCGCTAATGCTGCTGTTTTTGCAAAAAACAATAAACGCCTTACTGATCTTCAAGAGCTTATATTTCGAGGTTCTTGGCAAGGTCAGAAGTACGATGAAATTGCTGAGATTAACCGCTATGAGCCTCAGCACATTAAGAATGAAGGCTCTAAATTATGGAAGTTGCTTACACAAGCGTTAGGGGAAAAGGTCAGTAAAACAAATTTTCAGTCAGCACTGAAGCAGCGATCGCACTCAGCAGCAGTCCCACAGCCTCAAGAGCCAGCGAAAGAAGAAACGCCACCCAGGAATCCTGTTTTTGTAGGGCGCGAGGAAGTGATTACTGATTCGTTCCCAGAGGATGATCTGGATGCTTTGGTACAGAAAGTAGAATTACTTCAGGTATCTCCAGACAAAATTGAACAAGTGAAAGAGGCTCTTGATCGTGAGATTCGTAAACTCAAGGCTCGTGAGCCTCAAGGAAATTACCAGAAAGGAGATCTGAAACTCACACAAAAGGTGACGTTACTGGCAAAAGATATAAAGCTAGCTATCCAAACGACTCAGCAATTTTTCGCAGGTCAGCCAGTTGAGCGCCAGATCTTTATCCATATTTGCTCCCATCTGAAGCTTAAGTGGCGGGATATTTTGGATGTTGATTTTTTGAAAGTGCTTGTTTTAGTAGTGCCACAGGTACGATTACTCTACTACGCGAAGATACAAGACCTGTGCGGAACCCTGCGTATATTAGATGTTGCTAGATCGATTGATTTAGATGAACTTTATGTCCATGTCAATATCCTAAATGAGCCAAACAGTTACGCTCGGTTAGAGCTTTCCGATTTACCACAAGTCTACAACTCTCAGACAGATGAATTTGACCGATTTGTCTTGGGTAAGGTACGTCAGGCACGAGTACCAGGGTTAGATGCTGTATTAAGACACCATAAGTTAATGTTGCTGGGCAAACCAGGGGCAGGCAAAAGCACCTTTTTACAACACATTGCTATTCGGTGTAATCAAGGTGACTTTCAAACTGATCGAGTGCCAATTTTTATCCGACTGAAGACTTTTGCCGAGGATGCTGGCGATACAGGAAACTTCAGCCTGTTACACTATATCAGCCAAGAATTTAATAGTTATGGCATTGCAGAGCCATCGGTAATCGAAAAGATACTGAAGTATGGTAAAGCATTGATTTTGTTGGATGGCTTGGATGAAGTATCAGAAGATAATGGCGATGAAGTCGTTATACAGATTCGCCGATTTTGTGATAAGTATTACAAAAATCAGTTTATTACCACTTGTAGAATTGCCGCTTTTGAGTACAGGTTGCCAGGTTTCACTGATGTAGAGATAGCAGATTTTGATGACAAGCAAATTAAAGATTTTGCTAAAAAATGGTTTATGGTGGTTGCCAGACATTCAGAGAAGGAAGGACAAGAAAAAGCGACTCGGTTCATTGAAGAGCTAAGTCATTCGAGAAATCAGCAAATTCGTGAAATCGCCATTACACCAATCTTGCTGACTCTAACCTGCTTAGTGTTCCAATATAAAGCTAAATTTCCAGCGAACCGAGCCAAGCTGTATGAGGAAGGGTTAGAAATTCTCCTCAGAAAATGGGATGAGTTCAGACGCATCAACCGAGATGAAGCTTATAGAAGCTTATCCGTAGAACACAAAAAAAAGCTTCTGAGTAAGGTAGCAGCAATTAATTTTGAAAATAACCGATACTTCTTTGAGCAAGATGAAATCCAGCAATATATTGCTGACTATCTTCGCACCTTACCAGATGCCCGAGCTGACGTAGCTGCATTGCAACAGGATAGTGAAGCAGTGCTGAAATCGATTGAGGCACAGCATGGATTATTGGTGGAACGGGCGCGACGAATTTACTCTTTTTCCCATCTGACATTTCAAGAGTATTTCACTGCTAAAGCAATTATTAACAGCTTTGACTCACAAACTTTGGAAAAATCAGTCAGCCACGTTACTAATAAAAGTTGGCGCGAAGTCTTTTTGCTAGCATCTGGCATGATGCCAAGGGCTGATAAACTGCTGCAGTTGATGAAACAACAAGTTGATGATCTCGTGGCAAAAAATGACAAGCTACAACAGTTTTTAATCTGGCTCGATCAGAAATCTAGTTTATTGGAGGCTTCCCATAAACCAGCAGCTATCCGAGCCTTGTATCTTGCCCTTGACCTTGCTCTTGACCTTACCCTAGAGCTTGCCAATGCCCTCATCTTGGATCTTCATGAAGCTAAGGAATATACCCGTAAACTTGCTGATACCCTCGATCTAGAAATTACCCGCACTCTTGATCTTAATCTAGCCTCTAGCTTCGCTCATGCTCGTGAACGTGTCCGCACCTTTGAACTTACGCTTGACCCCTCCTATGCACACCGGGGTCGCACTGTTGACATTGATCTTACTCGCCTCCTTGCCTTTGACCTTGCCCTTAAGCTTGCGCTTGTCCTCGCTCCCGAGCCAGTATTGCCGTTACAAAAACTCAAAGCTCAACTACCAAATCCAGATACAGAGGCAACAAGATTGAAAAAGTGGCGACAAGCTCACAGTCGAGTCTGGATTGAGAAATTAAAAGCTGTAATTACTCAGCATCCTAGCATTGGTCACTATCGACGGTTCAGCAACAAGCAGAAGGAATTACTGAAGCAGTACCACGATGCTAATAAATTGCTGGTAGCTTGTTTAACTAGCGCTTCTAATATAACTATCGTAGGACGATCGCACATCGAAGACACCTTACTTTTACCTATCGCTGAGATTGAGAAACGGAGATTAGGAGATTGAGTGCGTTAGCGAAGCGGTGCGGAATGCAAATCGCATCCCTTCCCAAAAAATCCATCGCCTACCTATCAACCCATCGATAACATAGATAAAAAAGCAAAATGAAAATTCTTTATGACCCTGAAGTAGATGTTTTAAGAATTCTGTTGAGCAACGCACCTGTTGCCGAGAGTGATGAAGCAAAACCAGGTATGATTTTTGACTACGACAAAGATGGCAATGTTGTAGGTATGGAAATTTTGAATGCCTCTAAACGTATAGAAAAACCCTATGCAGTTGAATATGCTGTTACTATTACACCATCAGAGAAAATACCAGCCGAACTTACAACAATTCAACAACCGTTATCCTTATCTGATCGCCGTGCCTTCCTAAAACTACCAATGGAAGAAAGGCGTCGCCTTCTTACCGAACAGGCAGAAGCAATGGCAGAGCATTATCAACAAAATACTGAATGGCAAGAACTACAGGCAGGCGATATCATTGAATACTAATTCTCCAACGCCCAAACGGGGTGAAGTCTGGCTAGTTAACTTTGACCCAACTCTCGGAGCAGAAATCAAAAAAACACGTCCTGCTGTTGTAGTAAGTTCTGATGCTATTGGTAGATTGCCCATTAAATTAATTGCACCAATCACCGACTGGAAATCCTACTTTTCTCGCAACCTCTGGCATATCAGAATCGACCCTGACAGCACCAATGGTTTGTCTAAAGTTTCCGCAGTTGATACCTTACAATTGCGAGGTGTGGATGTGCAAAGATTCATCCGCAAGTTAGGACAAGTTTCTGAAACAACGATCGCAGAAATTGCTGCTGCTGTGGCTGCTGTCGTTGAATATCAAGAACCTTAAGTCAAGTAACGCTATACCCCCAGATAGAGGCGTAAGCGACGGGAAGCGTTAGCCTTATAGTCGAGCGGTAATTTATAGCTATATTCCACTATTTTTATGCGAATGCTTCGCCCTTTTAGGGATTTTCACCAGAAGTCTGAGTTACCTTGCCCTTAAAAACGCGATCGCAACTTCAGGACGTAGTATTACCTATAAAGCTTTTGCTCTAACTTTTGTTTGGAGCCAAAATTACTGAGTTTGGGGAGATAGCAAGAATGGCAGAAACAACACTAGCCACAATGGAGACTGCCACGCAAGCCTTCAAGCACTTTACACACGGTTTAGCGACTAGCGAGTGGGAACCGTTCTTGGAGATGTTAACCGACGATTTCACCTTCTGGTTTCCAGTCGGTGCTTACAAAGGGTTAAACGCTGGAAAAGAAAAGGCAGCAGCATTTTTCCAGTATGTTTCTCAAGTGATGGACAAAGGACTGACAGTAACGTTGCAGCGCATCACTAGCAACGAAACAACCGTTGTCTTTGAGTTTCGTTCTGAAGGCTCCCTGCGTGGGAATCCTTACCAAAACCAAGTCGCTGTCTCCTTTGATGTTCGCGGTGACAAGATTTCCAGCTACCGGGAGTATATGGCAGTTGTATTTCCACCCAAGACGGAATAATTACCGAAACTCTTGTTCAGATTTTAGCCCTACCTACTTGCCAAATCATACTCGTTATGAGTACAGTATTAAAATATTGAAGTCATAACGAGTTCGCTTTTACGACCAAGGAATACAACAGATGCTAGAAAACCGCGAAGGACAAAGAGTTCCCAACGTCACATTCAGAACCCGCAAGGACAATCAATGGGTTGATGTCACAACAGATGATTTGTTTGCAGGGAAGAAAGTCATTGTCTTTTCGCTACCTGGAGCTTTTACACCCACTTGTTCATCTACCCATGTACCGGGTTACAACGAGTTAGCCAAGACATTTAAGGAAAACGGCGTTGATGACATTATCTGTATTTCAGTCAATGACACCTTTGTCATGAACGAATGGCAGAAAACGCAAGAAGCAGAAAACATCACCTTCATTCCCGATGGCAATGGTGAATTCAGCGAGGGAATGGGAATGCTCGTTGATAAAGAAAACTTAGGTTTCGGGAAGCGGTCGTGGCGCTACTCCATGTTAGTCAACGATGGCGTCATCGAAAAAATGTTTATTGAACCCCAAGTTGAAGGCGACCCCTTTGAGGTGTCTGACGCTGAAACCATGCTCAAGTACATTAACCCACAGGCGGCTAAGCCCAAGTGTGTTTCCCTGTTCACTAAAGTGGGTTGTCCCTATTGCGCTCGTGCTAAGCAGTCTCTCAAGGAAAACGGTATTGATTACGAAGAAATTGTCTTAGGACAAGATGCCACACTTCGTTCTTTACGGGCTGTTTCCGGTGCAACCACAGTGCCACAAGTCTTTATCGATGGGAAGCTCATTGGTGGTTCCGAAGCGCTTGAGGAATACTTGCGCGGCCAGCCAGTTGGGGCAGCTAGTTAGTAGGAAATAAGGACAAAGGGGGCCCAGCTTTCCCCTTTGGTGATAAGGCGCAGGGGTGAAGGTAACAGAAAAATAGCTCCTCCCTTTCCCCCTTAACCTTTCCCCTTTTCCCTTTAACCTTTCCCCCTCGCTTAACCACTCAACAGCGCTTCCACAAATTCATAGCTAGAGAAGGGGCGCAAGTCCTCTATCCCTTCACCCGCGCCAATAAACCGAATCGGCAAACCCAACTGCTGCACCACTGCCAACGCTACACCTCCCTTAGCAGTTCCGTCGAGTTTTGTCAAGACTACGCCACTCAATTTAGCTGCCTCTGAGAAAACTTCTGCCTGACGCAGACCATTTTGACCGAGGGTCGCATCGAGAACGAGTAAGGCTTCAACCTTAGCGTCAGGGGCTTTTTTATCAATAATCCGTCGAACCTTCGCCAATTCTTCCATCAAGTTTTTCTTGTTTTGCAGACGCCCTGCGGTGTCTACGAGGAGCAACTCTGTATTTCGAGCTTGCGCGGCAGCGATCGCATCAAACACCACTGCGGCTGGATCAGTATTCTTACCCGGATTGGCAATCACCTCAGTGCCACTGCGCTGTCCCCATATCTTCACCTGTTCCACCGCTGCAGCTCGGAAGGTATCAGCAGCCCCAATCAAGCAGCGATAGTCAGATTTCTTCGCTAGGTGAGCAATTTTCCCAATGGTTGTCGTCTTCCCTGCCCCATTCACCCCAGTCATCAGCCAAATATTCAAGGTGTCTTTTTCGGGGACAAAAGTGGGGCTGTAGGATTCTTGATAAGGTCGGTCGAGCAAATCGCGGATAATTTGTTTCAAATATGCGATCGCTTGCTCTGGAGGTAGTGCTTCCTCCCGTAATTTACTTTGCAGAGTATTGATAATATAATCCGTCGCTTCGACGCCCACATCAGCCTGCAACAGCAGAGCCTCAATCTCCATTACAGCGTCTTGGTTCAACGGCCCTTGACCGACAATCGCCTTGAGTTGATTAATTAAACTACGGCGTGTTTTATCAAGTCCCTGGCGTAATCGCTTTAGCCAGCTAATTTCCTCTACTGAAACCTCTTCAGGACGACGCCCTTGAGACGCTAGCACTTGAGCCGACCACAAAAATCCTTCATCAAACGCTAAACCGGGAATTCCTTGGGTTTCAACGGCTGTTGCTGCGGGTTGTACGGGTTGAACAGGTGCCCTAACAGGTTCAGGTTCTGGGATTTCAATCGCGGTTTCTTTCAGGCGTTCCAGTCGTGCTTGCCGTTCAGCGCTGGAACGGGCCCAAATAGGTACGGGGGCAGCAGGAGTTTCTTGCGTTTCTATTGCGGCTGGTGGTACCGCTTCCTCTACTACTGCTGCTGGTACCGCTTCTGGTTCTGGAACTTCCTGTTCTTCTGAAACGGGCGTTAATGTTTCTTGCTCAACCGATTCAACCGTTATCGGTGCTTCTGGCGCAGCTAATTCGGTGTCAGTGGGTTCTTCTGAGATGGGGGCGGCTGTCTCTTCCTCCTCTACCGTTTCAGCAACTACTGGTGATTCTGTTGCTTGTGATCCGACTTCTTCTTCCTGGGATTGAGCAACTGCAACCTCAGGTGGTGCTTCTGGTACAGTTTCCGGTTCCGGTGTCGTTGCCTCTACCGTCTCTACGTTGGCTGTTTCTACAGCTTCTGCTTCGGCAGTGGTTTCGATTTCCGATTCAGTGACAGTAGGCTCTACTATAGCAGGCTCTTCTACTGGTGTTTCTTGAGCCACCTCTGCTGTGGCAGGTTCCTCCTGAGGTTGGGCTTCTGTTTGTTCCACCTCTTCTGAGAGTTCTTGCCGCTTCTGAATATTTTTGTAAGCTGCTTTTGCCCAGTTCAGATAATCTTCAGCAACTGCTGGTGCCTGCTCAGAAGCTTCTTCTTCTGAGGGTTCTGGAGATTGTTGTTTTTGTTCAACCTCAGGAGTACTGGGTTGAGTTGTTTCAGAACCTTCGCTCGTGCCAAACTGTCGGCGGAACCAATTAAAAACCATTGCACCTACTTAACTATTAGCGTCAATTTACTGTTTTCATATAAAACAACAAGGGGCATCCACGGGGGAATTGCCCCTACACTGTCGTATATCAATATAAAAAATTTTTATTACAACTGGGCTTCGGTTTTGAGGCGATCGCTAACACGGCGCAACACCCCATTGATAAAGCGGTGTCCTTCTTCATCTGAGTAACGCTTAGCCAACTCTACCGCTTCGTTAATGGCGACGCGATCGGGGATACCCAAAAATGACATTTCTGTGACAGCAATCCGCAAGATATCCCGATCAATTCGAGGTAAACGGTTGAGCTGCCAATCTTGTAGAGCATTGGTCAAACTCGCATCAATTTCTTCTTTTCTACGGTTGATTGTTTTGAGAATTTCTAGGGCATATGAGCGCACTTCCTGCTGATTAGTCAACTGAATGACTTCTGGCATTTCAACGGCTGTTCCCAGTCGATTGATGGCCTTTTCGGCTAATTCAATGGCCTCTGATACCATCGCTCTAGCACTACGCACATCGGTAGCCCGAGTTTCACTATTAAGAAGGCGATCGCTTCCTCGTTTGAGTTCTGCTGCTGCTGTTTCAAGTGTCTCTTGAATTTCACCGGTGAGGGTGCGAACTGCGGCTAGGACTAGGTTATTCAGTTGTTGTGTATCTAAGCGCTCTGGAGTATTAGGTACCTGAGAGAGGCTCAAAAGAGTCAGTTCACGAGCAATTCTGCGGGGTTGCATGAGTTTAGATCTGGGGCTAAGGAAAAAGTATAGAAATTAAAGATGGAGTTTAGATAGGGATGAGAGAATACAACAAAAACTCTCTCTTGCCCCAATGCTATCGCAGTCTACCCAACCAACTCTAACTCGTAGAGAGCAAGAAGGCTTATGAGTAACAGGTGATTGTAAATAGCAAGATCAACAGCTTTAAATCACAGGGTATTGTACTATTAATTTTCTACATCAGGCTTCTTCAGTGGGTAACATTTGCCGTCTAAGTTCTGGTAGGGGTTGCTCTAGCGGTTTCTTGCTATAAGGCATTTGAAGAGAACTTGGGATGGCAGTAGTGGTAGGGCTGACAATTCCTCCAGAAATCACCACCTTGAAGGCATCTTCTATAGACATGGCAAGCTCTACGACTTCATCTTCCGGAACAACCGCATACCAACCGGTTGTCGGATTGGGGGTTGTGGGGATGAAAATACTCAACATGGGACGATTCATTTGAGATTGAATCTCGTTGCTAATCGTACCGGTGACAAAACCGATCGCCCACATTCCTCGACGAGGATACTCTACTAAAATCACGCGGCGAAACTTCCCGCTAGAATCCTTTAAAAGGGTTTCCAGAAGTTGTTTGAGGGTTTTATAGACAGAACCGGCTAAGGGAATTGCCTGCAAAACCCGCTCACCGACATCTAACAGCCAGCGTCCTACAATATTGCGTGCCATCAAGCCAATCAGCAGGATACTTAGCAGGGGTACTGTCAGCCCCACTAACAAATTCAGCAGATTGACCAATAGGGGATGGAGGTTATCATAGGGGTTGATTTGCTTGGGAATGCGAGTCAGAAACTCGATCACCCAACTGGCGATCGTAATCGTCAACCAGATCGTGGTAGCGAGGGGAATTACTACCAAAAGACCTGCGATCAGGTCATTCTTTAAGTCCTGCTTTAAGCGTTGGATCACAACAGCACCAACTCTCCTTCAATGGCTCTTAATATATTGTTGTTACTTCCATCACTCTCTATGAGTGGATGGCAACCTCGGAAACCTTGAACTACTCTCACAGTGAGTGTGACAGGGAGACTAGACTCTAATTAGAGTTCGTTCCTGTCTAACGTCCCTGAGCTGCCCCGTAAAGCAGCATTCGTAGCATAGGGTTCTATTCCTATTTGTAAGGCTTGTAAAGAATTGTTGCAAGTCTCGGCATCAGGCTTTAAGTTTTAACCCCTCCACATTCTGCTTCCTTGATCGATGCCACCCAATACATACATTGGTCGGTGCTGTCAACTGACACCGACGATAAGCCTTATTAGTTTCCCCAACAACTCTTGTATCCTACAGTACATTTTAACAGAGGGGGAATGTGGCTATAGAAAGGCGGTAATCTATCTGGTCAAGAACATCTCACCGTTGGCAAGACTGATAGTAGTGCCCTACTCTATTCGCAACCTCAGCTTTTAAGCTGTTAATCAATTAAACAGTTAGTTTTCATGAATAAACCTGAATGATTTGTTGTTTTCCCAACACGCCGAGATTCAACAAAATTTCAATTTCTTCACTGTCTTTGTTTTGTTTTTTAATCAATCTCTTGCAAAAGTAAAAGAGCGTTCAAAAATGATGACGATCAAGTCAAATATAATCCCTTTCCCCACTTCAGGTAAAAGGTCAAAGGTCAAAGGAACACAAAAACCTTTCCCCCCGCCCTCTTAAGCGAAGCGACTCCCTTTCCCCCTTACCCCGACTTCTACAAGAAGTCTAATCAATAAGTTCGACAATACAGTAAGGGCACAGCAATGCCGTGCCCCTACAAACCATTGTCTATTCCATTAATTGAGAACCGTCCCAGATGGAAAAAAAGCTAAAAAGGTAACGGCAATATCTTGGATGGAAGTGCTTTTCTGGGTAGATTAAGCAATCCTGAACTAGGAGTAAGGCTCACAAAAATTAGCCTTTAGAGCTTCGTAATCCTGACCAACCGATCGCGATGTATCCAAGTGCTAAAAACAAACTGCTCAGACTCGTCCTCACACCGATTTTCCAAGCTTCAGTTTTAGCTTGAGATTCTTTTTGCTGCTTCTCTCTAGTGATTCGCTCTTGAGCTGCACTCACTTCCTGATTAAGTGCTTTGGGATCTTTTTTGAACGTATTTAATTTATCTCTGAGTGCTTGCAATTGTGTTAGCTGTTGTCCCTGAACTTGACCACTATTAATCGCCTTTTCTAGTTCTGAAAGCCTTTGAGGATCTTTAACAAGTTCATCGACTTGCTTAGTTTGAGCTTCTAGTAGACTTTGAGCTTGACTCGCTCCTTGATTAATCTGCTTAAAAGCTTCATTGCTTTGCTGAACAACATTGCTGATATGCAGTGGCACGAGCAGCAGAAATATTAATCCTAATACACTGGAGAGCAAAAGTGCCCAAAATCTAAGGTCTTGCACAATAGGTTTTCGCGCTGACGGAACACCCATACTGTTACTAATCCAGTAGCCGACCAACAAAAACGCAATACCCACCATGGGTAAGATGCCTCGATCAACTAACTGAGCCGTAAATGCTAGCTGCCACGCCCTTTGACCAGGATTAAAAGGAATTGCCAGAAAGATGTAATCGAGCAGGGAAGACACAATCATGATCAGCCCGACCACTTTGAGGGCCAATGCTGTGAAGGGAGAATAGACAGGACTACTTGTCATGGGTTATGTCTCGAAAAATTTGTATGAGCCACTTACAACTTTACTGGGCATGATGCCCGATAGCTGCTGCTTCCTTGCCAGGAAGGACTGGTTTGTGAAAATATAGGGGCGGCTCAACTAGGGGGACTTGCTTATATTAGCTCATTGGATTCGCTCAGTTGTTTGGCAGCTTTAAGTTAGCGATGGAAAAATAAGGCTGACCTCTAAAAGAGCCAGTCGTTGACTATGTGGAATTCTTCACCAGCTAGATGAGGATTGAGTAAAAATTCACATCTTCGCTTTAGGTTATATCAACAAAAAGTTCTAGGTTTTTAGACGAAAGCCGCTCAAAAAAGTTAAGAGGCGTCAAGAAGAAGCATGTACCCATCATTTGAATAAGCGGAAAGAGATTATGAACAAATTCGTTGAGATTTTACCGGATAAAGAAGCACTAATTCAGCGATCGCTCGAAGTTGTCCTCGCCAAAATTCAACAGGCAATCCAAGAACGTGATCGCTGTGCGATCGCTCTCGCCGGTGGCGGCACGCCGAAGCCTTTGTATGAAGCCATTGCCTCCCAAGACTTACCTTGGGAAAAAATTCATGTCTTTTGGGGGGATGAGCGTTATGTACCGGCTGACCATCCCGACAGCAATCAACGAATGGCACGTCACGCTTGGTTGAACTCACTCAATTTTCCAGAAGCGAACATTCACCCGATGTCCACAGATGGCGACAGCCCAGCCACTGACGCCCAGCAACATGAAAACCATCTCCACGAGTTCTTTAAGATAGACGTAGGGGAGTTTCCCCAATTCGATATCATTTTGTTGGGTATTGGCGATGACGCCCATACCGCTTCCCTGTTTCCTCATACAGATGCCCTGCAAGTGACAGACCGCCTTGTTACTGTAGGCAACAAAGATGGTCAACCGCGTATTACTTTCACCGCCCCCTTGATCAACCATGCTCATAGCGTGATTTTTCTGGTTGCCGGTGCAAGTAAACAGCCTGCTTTGGCTCAGATTTTTGCTCCAGAAGCTGATGCCATGACTTATCCGGCGCGATTAATCCAGCCTCAAGGAGAACTTTGGTGGCTTTTGGATGAGGCAGCAGGTCAAAATTTGAAGCGTTAAGACGCTAGGTTCCGAACAATTCCGGAAAACTGACCGTCTGCTGTGCTTACATAGGGAGGGTAAATAGAGTGTGGTCATAAGTTTTTGGTTGAGACTGATACGGAGACGCTTGACTACGCTCCTGAGAAGGAAAATTTTTCCATCTACTCACCAACTGTTGCATGACCGCACCCAAATCAATACTGGCGGCAAGGAGGTTCTATGATTGTCTGCCCTAACTGCAATCACCAAAATCCAGACGGAGCTACTCAATGTGAAGCTTGCTATACTCCTTTACCAGCAACCACCACTTGTCCCAACTGTGGTGCAACGGTACAGGAGGATGCTAGCTTCTGTGGTCAGTGTGGCTCTAATTTGAATTTGAATACGAGTGCCACGGTAGGAAGTGGAATGACATCAGCTCCCAATTCACTTCCTGATGTACCCGACTTGGTACCCCCTGACCCACTCATTGCACCCGAACCCATAATGGGTTCTCAACCCTCTAATCCGGCACCGGATTATACAAGTCCACCCGACCCTAGCCCATCTCCACTTCCAGCGACTGTTGTCAGTCAACCGATTGGCTCAGAAGCTCAACAGGCAAGTACTCCTGATGCGGAAACACAGCCACCCTATCCCTCTACGGCGGGAAGATCGTCAACTTCACAAACCATATTGCAGCTACAGTCGGCTTACCTGCTGCACGTCCAAACGAATACGAGGTTCGATTTGCCTGCGCTCTCAGTGATTCATATGGGTAAGCCGAATGACCAGATTCCGCCTGATATTGACGTTTCTGGTCTTCCCAACTCTGAGATCGTGTCTCGAGTTCATGCGGATATCCGCGTTGAGGGAGATGCCTACTTTATTGAAGATGTTGGGAGTTCTAATGGTACCTATATCAACCACTCCCCGCTGCCGAAGGGAAATCGACATCGGTTGAGAACAGGCGATCGCATCAGCTTGGGCAAAGGCGACCAAGTGACGTTTTTGTTCCACACTGCTTAAGCCGCTTGCTCCTTAGAGGTCTGCGAATTGCTGCGTGAAAGCTCACCTATTGATTTGGGGATGAGGGGTCAGAGCAAATTGCAGACCGGATTTTTAAGTGGTAGCCTTAAATTGAGTATTCTCTAAACCATGGCATTCCTAAGGGTTGCCAGTCTGTTGTTAGTTTGGGGATTAACTTTTCTCAGGCGCACGGTAACTGTACGGGCAAAAGTGGTAACGCATAATGGCTATCTATACGTCATATTTATTATGTAGCACCTCTTGACCTATTTGATTATTCAATTAGGGAGACTTGGACACTAACACTTTGCCTCCCATTCTCTTGTTTAAACCTGCAAAAGACTGGGGTGTTAGTATTCCAAGGTTTTTAGCATAATTGAGTGGAATGAGTTCATCTTCTATCGGCTTAAATTCCCTGAAACTCGTTGTGGCAAATAGATCAGTGTTTTAAGAGACACTCCTACGCCACTGAGCAGATGAAGCATCAATAGTTAAAGAGGCCGCAAGGCAAAAATTTAAGAAAGATGTAATATCGGTGATTACTCTGACCCTGCTGCATCCTCTCCAGTCCGTGCCTGTTCAAAGTTGGACCTTTGAACCCGAATCTGTAATTCGGATTGGGCGCTCAACCGATAATGAAGTCATCCTCTACAGTGCTGTAGTTTCTCGCCATCATGTAGAGCTACGGCGCAACGGTTTAGAGTGGGAAATTGTCAGTTTAGGTGCCAATGGAACCTATATTGATGGCAAGCGCATTACCCAAGTGCCCGTGGTAGATGGAATGATCATTCGCCTCGCTAGCTCTGGACCGAAAATTCAGATCCACATTGATGAAGAAAGCTCTAAAGCAAAGCTCAGAGCGACTTTAGGAAAACGTTTCTCGTCAAAAACACAAGGAATTGATCTCTCTAAAGAGACGTATATTAACTCCAAAAGCACACAGGCAGAAGAGGGAAAGTAACATCTCTAGAAGGCGCTCTTGTGTCGAAAGAACGCCCAATCGATGCATAGCCTGAGCGTTATGGCGTGTTAAGCGATTACCTATGGCTCCAGTATTCTTCGTCAGATGTAGCGATAGGCAGTTTTTCCTTGTCGGTGGATCTTCGACTCATCACTCAGGACTTACGCAGCTCAGGAGTTGTCCCAAAACAAACCCGTCTTTTGTAGAGACGCGGCATCAGCAGCATTCCAACTCTTGCTTAGATATTAATGTTGCCGTACCCCTACTAAGCTTATAAAAAATTAATAAACTTTTGGCGTAAAAGTAAAGACAAAAGGCTGAGAACACTACAGGTACTACTCCCTGAATTCAGGGCTTGGTCATTATTAAATTTTCCTAACTTAGAACTAGCCAGTAGCAAGGCTTTGAAGTTAAGGTGATGTGAAAATCGATAGGATTCCCTTCCTTAGCAAAAATTACCGTCCTGCAATACCGAAGCGCTTCAACAGAGCAAATCATACTCTCTTTGCTCAGAGTGATTGAACTAGCGCTTTGGACTTTACATAATTTCATACTTCAAGACGGGGTGAAACAGATGAACTCTCGAGATGATCAGGAAAACGAGCTTCGTCGTTGGGAACGAGAAATTCAGGCGCGAGAACATGCGATTCGACTTCGCGAAATAGAAGCTGAAATCAATCAACCCCAGCGAATCGTATACCAGTCTACTGTGCAGTCAACTGAGGGAACACTAAGGCGCTGGAGTAGACAATTAGTGGCAATTGTTAAGGTAACAGCAATTGCCGTCGCTGTTATTGTTGGGATTGCTGCTGGTGTAGGACTCTTTTGGATTATGGCTATTGCCGGCATTGTTTGGGTTGCTTACAAAATCTTTTCCATCACGTCCAGACGCCATTGATAAGGATAAAATTCCATGAGTTATCAAGTTGAAACTAGCAGTTTCATCAACGATTTAGATCGAATAGCCAAAATCCGTTTTGAGGTAGCTGGTTGTTTGAGCCAGATGGCTACCACTCTAGAGCAAGCTGAAGTAGAAGGGAAACAAGCATCGGGTGAGTTAGGTTTAGACTCTCAAATAGAAGACCTACATATTACCAGCAAAAGTTTACGCCAAGGAGTCTTCCGTTTGCTGGTTTTAGGGGATATGAAACGAGGAAAAAGTACCTTGGTTAATGCTTTAATTGGCGAAAACTTGCTCCCCAGTGACGTAAATCCCTGTACCGTCATACTCACTATTTTACGCTACGGCCCTCTCAAAAAAGTTACCGTTTATCATAAAAACGGTAACCGTCCAGAAGAATTAGGATTTCAACAGTTTAAACAGCAATATACTATTGACCCTGATGAGGCCAAGCGACTGGAACACCAGAAAAAGCAAGCCTTTCCTGATGTTGACTATGCTGTGGTTGAATATCCTTTACCTTTACTAGAAAAGGGAATTGAAATTGTAGATAGTCCAGGTCTGAATGATACCGAAGCACGGAATGAATTATCGCTAGGATATATCCATAATTGCCATGCAATTCTCTTTGTTTTGAGAGCGTCTCAGCCGTTAACACTTGAAGAACGTCGCTATTTAGATAATTACATTAAAAATCGAGGGTTAACGGTTTTCTTTTTAATTAATGCTTGGGATGAAATTCGCAAAGAACTGCTTGATCCTGATGATATAGAAGCCCTCCAAGACGCTGAAAATAAAGTCCGTCAAGTGTTTCAAACTAACCTGGCAGACTACTGTCAGGTGGATGGAGCCAATGTTTACGAGCAGCGAGTTTTTGAGCTTTCCTCGCTTAAAGCGCTGCGTTTACGGCTGAAAAACCCTGACGATTCCCTGGAAAAAACAGGTTTTCCAGAGTTTATGGTGGCTCTCAATAACGTTTTAACCAAAGAACGAATTATTGCTGAACTGCGACAAGCGAGAACCCTAGCGCGGCAAACTCATACTTATATTCATGAAGCTGTTCAACGCCGCACACCTCTTCTGGGCCAGGATGTCAAGGCTTTGAAAGAAAAAATTAACTCTCTTGAGCCTGAATTTAACAAACTCACGGATATTCGCGATCAATTCTTAGAAGAAATTCGAGGGATGCGAGATACTAAGGCAAGAGCGATCGCAGATTCATTCCGTTCCTATATCTTGAATTTAGGGAACACCTTTGAAATTGATTTTGTTCGCTATCAGCCGACACTCAGTTTTATGGATTCCCTGCAAAAGGGTAAACGCGAAGAGTTTAGCGCAGCCTTCCAGCAGGCATTTGAACAATATATCCAAGACAAGCTGATGGCTTGGGAACTCACGGCTGAACAAGAGATGAATGCGGCATTCTCCCAACTTGCTAGAAGTGCAGCAGACTATGGTGCTGCTTATACTCAAGTCATCAATCAGATGAGTGAGACGTTAATCGGGCACAAGATTTACACTTCTACAGCTAATGATGAAGACAATTCTCCCGCTTGGGCGAGTTGGGCGATGGGATTCTTTTCTTTAGCTTCGGGTAATGTAGCGGGTGTCGCCTTGGCAGGAGCAGGTTTTGATTGGAAAAATATTCTGGTTAACTATATAGCGGTCATTGGAATTAGTAGTTTTGTCTTGATTTTTACGGGAACATTTGTTGGACTCGTAGGCATGGCTTTAATCGGTATGGGAGTTGGAGCTTTGCAAGCGGAGCAAGCCCGTAAAGAATTGATCAAAGTCTCTAAAAAAGAGTTTGTCAAATATCTTCCTCAAATGGCACAAGAGCAATGGGCACCTGTTAATCAAGCCATTAAAGAAGCTTTTGATACTTATGAACGGGAAGTGACTAAGCGGGTGAACAATGACATTAAGGCACGGAAAGCGGAGTTAGATAATCTTGTTAAGCAAAAGGGTTCATGGGAATTTAATCAGGATACTGAGTTAAAGCGGTTGAAGAGCTTAGATGCGGATGTATTAACTCAGTATCGCAGTATAGAGTTCATCTACGATTGTTTACTAGCTTCGTCCATGTGATGTGTTGTTCAAAGTAGAGGAGGCATTACTCAATCCAACCATTTTAGTATGCTCTGGCATAAGTAATTGTAGGGTGGGCAAAATGAACAATAATAATTTAACTTTTCCAGTTTTATATCTCTTGCCCACCCTACCCTTCTCCAGACTCGCTCTTGAAGGGTGCAAAATGTGAGTTTGAGCAGTTCTGCAAGAAATCTAGTCCATTTGTAAAGGAAGCCCAATGAGTTACAAAATCGAAGCGGATAGTTTCATTAACGATTTGAATCGAGTCACTCAAGTTCGCTATGAAGTGGCTAGTTCTCTTGCAAAAATTGCTGAAACGCTCAACCAATCTGAAGCAGAAGGGAAGACGAGATCGGGGGGATTGGGCCTAGAGGCAGAAGTTGAAGACCTTACTATTGCTAGTAAAAATATCCGTAATGGGGTATTTCGATTGCTGGTTTTAGGGGATATGAAACGGGGAAAAAGTACATTCCTCAATGCTTTAATTGGGGAAAATTTATTACCTAGTGATGTGAATCCCTGTACAGCGGTGCTAACGGTTTTACGCTATGGCCCGCAAAAGCAAGTGACGGTTCACTTTAATGATGGGAGAACTCCAGAACAGCTAGATTTTAAAGATTTTAAGCATAAATACACTATCGATCCTGCTGAAGCGAAGCAACTTGAACAAGAGAAAAAGCAAGCGTTTCCTGGCGTTAACTATGCCGTAGTTGAGTATCCCCTGCCTTTGTTAGAAAAGGGGGTGGAAATTGTTGATAGTCCGGGACTCAATGACACAGAAGCCCGGAATGAATTGTCTTTGGGTTATATCAATAATTGTCATGCCATTCTCTTTGTGCTAAGGGCATCGCAACCTTGTACGCTTGGAGAACGGCGTTATCTGGAAAATTATATTAAAGGTCGGGGATTAACCGTTTTCTTTCTGATTAATGCTTGGGATCAGGTGCGTGAGGCATTAATTGATCCGGATGATGAGGAAGAATTGAAAGAAGCAGAAGAGAAACTGCGGCGAGTTTTTAAAGCGAACCTATCAGAATATTGCCGAGTGGATGGACATGATGTTTATGATGAGCGAGTGTTTGAGATTTCTGCGATTAAGGCACTGAGAAAACGGATAAAAGATGCTTCAGCGTCTTTGGTAGGGACGGGATTTCCGGAGTTTATGGGAGCACTCAATACCTTTTTGACTCAGGAAAGAGCGATCGCTCAATTACGACAAGCAAGAACTCTAGCACGCCAAGCTGGCACTCGAACCAAAGAAGCGATCGCACGCCGTGTTCCTTTGCTGGAACAAGATGTCAAACAACTCAAAGAACGGATTAATTCCGTTGAACCCGAATTTACTAAACTGACTCATATCTGTGACCAATTTATCACGGAAATTCGCTCAACGAGAGATAGCAAAGCCAGAGCGATCGCAGATTCGTTCCGTTCCTATGTTTTAAATCTCGGCAACACCTTTGAAACCGATTTTATCCGCTATCAACCTGAACTTCGATTGTTTGATTTCTTGAGTAAAGGGAAACGGGATGCCTTCAATGCTGCATTACAAAAAGCATTCGAGCAGTATATTACCGATAAGTTTGCCGAGTGGAGTCTGACGGCAGAACAAGAAATGAATGCCGCCTTTCTAGGCTTATCCCAAAAAGCAGCACAGTATGGTGATTCCTACAGCCAGGTTACTGACCGAATTACTGAGAAATTAACCGGACAAAAAGTCAATGTTAATGCCAATACTGCCGTAGACGAAGACAACTCGCCTGGATGGGCAAAGTGGGCAATGGGTTTGTTTTCCTTAGCACGCGGAAACATTGCAGGTGTGGCAATGGCGGGAGCGGGTTTTGATTGGAAAAATATCCTCTTCAACTATGTGGCGGTGATTGGCATTGGTAGTATCATCTCTGCCGTTACAGGTATTTTTCTCGGTCCCATTGGATTAGCATTAATTGGCATGGGCGTTGGGTTTGTGCAAGCCGATCAAGCGCGACAAGAGTTAGTGAAAACGACTAAAAAAGAATTGGTGAAGTATCTGCCTCAAGTAGCAAATGAACAATGGGCACCTGTTCATGATGCGGTCAAAGAGTGTTTTGAGGCGTATGAACGGGAAGTCACTAAGCGCATTGAGGAAGATATTCAGGCGCGAAAAGCTGAGTTAGAAAATCTGCTGAAGCAAAAGGAATCATATGAAATTAATCAGGGTGCAGAATTAGAACGTCTCAAAAAATTAGAGGCTGATGTTTCCTCGGAATTACAGAGTATTGAAACACAGTACCAAAATTTCATAGCCTCCATTGCCTAGTAGGGTGGGTACTGCCCACCATTAGATATCCCATTTTGGACTTAAACTTATGAGAAATTGGCCCACTTGGATTCCTAACCCCAACGCCTGGATGAGTGCAATTCTCCTGATTTTACTTTGGCGAGGAATTGGTGTCGTCATCCGTATAATTTTTGAATTGAGCGAACCCTTGATGGCGATTTCCATCAAGTTTAAATTCTTACTGTACTTTTTAGCTATTTTGTCGCCAATTTTAGTGATTGCTATCGCCCATCATTTGCTGCACCTGTTTCTAGATCGTTACGCTCCTAGCAGTCGATCGCCAGGAATGAGCATGGTTGAGGGCTTCCTTCCGATGTTAATGAGTTGGTGGGAGGGATTCTATGGATGGATGGTAATCACTTTAGCAATGGTCGTAAGCATCTTGATTGAAATTATCTTCTCACCCTCGCCTAACTCCTATCATTTGCTTGCCTGGTGGGATGAACTCAGAGATTTATTCACACTTCCTACGCTTTACCAAGTAGTTACGGCAGCATACCTTTATCAGTTTGAATATTTAGTTCGGAATCACTTGATGGCTGTGGGTTCCGCTCGTGAAGAGATCTGATGTTCACAGACTGAAAGTTTGGGCAACAAAAACCAAGCCTGCATCCGCAAGATATCAATACTCTTAGTCCGCACAGACGGACTTCGTTTCTATAGCAACGACTTCTAGTCGCCAGATACTCAAGTATGCAACAGCAGGATGTTTATCAGAACCTTGTAAATCATCTGAAATCTGCGATCGGGGTGCTTGAACTTGATAAAACCTCACCGCTTTATCGAGATACAGTATCCATTTGTAACTATCTCGAAAACCCCGTTTTTCGGATAGCTGTCTTTGGTCCGTTTAATTATGGTAAGTCAACCTTACTCAATGCCATCTTGGGGAATCGTACCTTACCCATTGATTTGATTCCCACAACTGGCGCAGCAATTCATGTCTGCTATGGAAATGAGCTACACACTCAAATTACCTTCACAGATGGTACGCTAATTAGTGAAAGCGGGACTGAGGTTTTGAAACAGTATGCCATCCTAGATGAACAAAGGCGGATGCGGGGTGATGTTACCTCTGTGCAAGTTTTTTGTCCTCATCCTTTCTTACAAACGGGTGTGGAACTAGTCGATTTACCAGGGACGGATGATCGAGAAGCACAAGATGCTTTGGTGCGCGAAAAACTGTTAACAGCAGATTTGGTCGTTCAGGTACTTGATGCTCGCAAGCTGATGACTTTATACGAGCGAGAAAATTTAAGAGATTGGTTGCTTGATCGCGGAATTAAGACCGTTGTTTTTGTCGTTAATTTCCTGAACTTAATAGAGGCAGAAGACCAAAAAAAAGTATACAATCGCTTGCTATTTGTTGCTGAAAGTTTTCGTTCAGATTTACCCAATAATATCAGTAATTTATATCGGGTTGATGCTCTACCCGCATTAAGAGCCAGACTGAAAGGCGATGTATCTGCCGCACAGAGTACAGGACTAGCGATGTTTGAATCAGCTTTGCAAACGATTGTTGGGGTGAAGCAGCAGAATCAGGATGTTCGCTTACCTCGTGTGCAGGTAATCGCTACTCAAATCCAGCAAGCCTTACAAACTCAAGTTGAAACCATTAGCAATCAATTAGAAGCTGCTGAGAGTAAACGCAAGCAGAAAGTTGAAATTAAACAAAAAGCGCAGGCTTTGATTCAAAAGGGATTCTCCTCAAGCGTTTCTGATTTTCAGAGTTGGCTGTACTTGCCAAAACTTCTCAACCGCTATCAATCGGAAATAGCGACAGCGCTGCAACAGGGTACATTTAGTACCTGGGAAGGAGGGGAATTTAAGCAGGCGATCGCAAAATATGAACAATCCATTGTGAAATGGGTACAGCAAGCTTGCGAGTTTTTTGATTATCCTCAACCTGCCAATTTATCCATTCTTTTTCCTGAACAACCCCAAGTCATTCTCCCCGAACCTCCCCCATCATCAACTAGTTCCAAATCCTCGAATGATGTTACTCCAGTTGCCGTTACTACCGGACTCGGCTGGATTTTGGGAGGGCCTGTGGGAGCGGTAGTAGCTGGAGGTGCGACTTATATTCTCAATAAGCTGACTCAGGATTCTGAAACCCCGCAGCCTGAATCATCCACCTCGTATATACAGCAAGTCCAAGAAGCCTACTCTAAAGCAGCTCAAGATTACCTCACTCGCTTCAGCAACCAAGCGTTCTCAACCCTTGATCAATATGAGAAAATAGCTGAAAAAATTATTCATGCTTCAATTACTGAAGAACCTCTCAAATTAACCATTCAGCATCATCAGTTACAGTTCATGCAGAGCTTGATGGGTAACTTGACGCAAGAGCTAGCTGCATTAAACTTTTGATTGAAGCCTGATTAGGGTAAAAGTTAATAGATCTGATTTGGGTTTTTAGTCATTTCTATACTTGTGCCAGCTCAAATGGTGGAAGATGGCAATCATGGAAAACTTGGAAAATAAGTTTCGCTACCTCGAAATTGATGCAGAATTACAGGAATTAAAACAAAAACTGCGGAACTCCCAGCATCAAACTGAGGAAAAGCAGAGTCCATCTCAAAGTTCTAACACCTTTAATTCTCTAACCAACGAGGAGAAAAGAATTCGTTTCTATGCCATTTTAGGATTATCACCTAATGCTTCTATACCAGAAGTAAAACAGGCTTACAGAAATTTAGTGAAAAAATGTCATCCTGATTTATTTTTTCATAATCCTACACTTCAGCAAAAAGCTCAAGAAATTCTCACTAAAATTAATAGAGCTTATGATGAACTATGTTCCCACAGGAGCTGATAAGAGCAACTGTATTTATTAAAGAACTCTAATTTAAATATAGGTTAAGTATTCTAGCACGCAGACCTATAATTGATATTACAGAACTTTCCACAATCGAATTGATTTATCTGCACTACCACTGGCAAGAATTGAATTATCAGGACAAAATGCAAGCGAGTAGACGGCTTCGCAATGACCTGTAAATGTATCGATTAAATCTCCTGTTATTGCATTCCATAGTTTGATAGTCTTGTCATAGCTGCCAGTGGCGAATAATTTACCATCAGAACTGAATGCGATCGCACAAATTTCTTCTGTATGCAGAGTATCCTTAATCAGTTCTTCTCCAGTCTGCAATACCCATAAACTGAATGCACCTTTTAAGCCACCTGTAACAAAGGTTTGACCATTAGCATTGAATGTAATTGATCGAGCGACTGAAGAAGCTGTAAACGTCTTTTCCTCATTTGTATCAAGTTTCCACAGCTTAATCGTACAGCCGGCTGTGCTAATCAAAAGAGGTTCAACCGGGCTAAATGCCAAAGCAGCGATCGCGTCCGAGTGTCCAGTGAGGGTTGAGATTTCTTGCCACGTTTCTGTATCCCACAGCCTAATAACTTTGTCTCCACCACCACTAGCAAGAATTTTACCATCAGCACTAAAGGCAATTGTTCTTACGCCTTGTGCCAACCAATTCCCCTGAGAATGTCCCTTTAAAGTGATGATTTTACCGTGTTCTGATTTAAGACATTGCTTTAAGTTCCAAATTTTAATGTTACCATCGGTGCCACCACTGGCAATAAACTTTCCATTAGAACTGATACTCAGTGATGTAACGGCTGACTCTGACCAATTGCCTGCGTGTCCTCTCAAGGTTCGGATTAATTTACCACTCGTCAAACTCCACAATCGAATGATATCGTCCCCAGCACTGATGAGCGTTTCTCCATCAGGACTAAATGCAAGTGCAGTGACGGGGAATGTATGACCATTTAAAATACCTAGCTGCGTGTATTTTTGCAAATTACGCATACTGATTTCCCTGGTTCTTTCCGGTAAAAAAAGCACAGTTTTTTACGTCTAAATTAGAGAATTAATTCGTATAGGCAAAGTCTATTTCGCTGAAATTTAATCATTCAGCGGCTGTTTATTCATCCTTTTTCTGATACCAAGAAGATAAATAATCTCCAACACCTTAGCAGGGAGACCAGAAAAACCGCTATGGATTAGATAAAAAATAATGAAAACTTCATTGATTTATGAATATTCCTGAATTTTAAAAATAGCTGAGTTGAAGGATGGACAGTACCTACCCTTATGGAAAATTATCTTGATTTGAACACTAG
>CBKWLJ010000075.1:0-24147 GCA_966675205.1 uncultured bacterium | reverse complement strand
AAGCTGGGTTAGCCGCATGACGATGTTCGCTGATTTTAGCGGGTTTTAGCTTAGGTAGAGTTGGCGTTTTACCAGATTGCTGGCGTGCTGGGAAAGGCTGTACAGAAACAGAGAAAGAAGGTTCACGCTTTTCTGGACGGTGCTGTTGACCTTCTTCCAGGTTGTCGGTTTGGTGTTCCACAGTAGCGGATGTCTTTCGGCTGTCAGTTACTTGGGGTTGTGCTAACTGATTCAAAGCTGTCTCGATCCGTTGCAGTTCTGGTTTCATGGTTATTCGTACCACTGTGTTTAAGTCACCAACTCCTCAATTTCAGCACAAAGCCTTGGCGGGAGGTCAACGCACCCTTAAATTAAGAGAGAGTTGCAATTTCTTTCTTTTGTGCTCATTTTAGCTTGATCACTAGGAAGTCCCCCTGTGCAGTTGTATCAAACTTGTCCAAAAAAGAGGATAACAGGGTAAGAGACAAGAGTTCGGTGATATCATTTCTGGATCAAAAATGGATAACGAATAAAAATTGACTCATGCGTCAGGTCATTTTAGTAACAGGGCCCTCGCGGTCTGGTAAAAGTGAATGGGCTGAAACCCTAGCGAGGGATACTAAACAACCAGTGACTTATGTAGCGACAGCGATCGCAGACTCGAAGGATGCTGAGTGGCTTGCCCGAATTGAAAAACACCGACAGCGCCGTCCTTCTGAATGGACAACGTTGCTGGTGCCTATAGAGTTGACAGAAACGATTAGGGAATATGCTGATAGGAGCAACTGTCTCCTCGTTGATTCCTTGGGAACCTGGGTAGCTAATTGGCTTGACCAGGATACGGACAACTGGGAGAGAACGGTAGAAGATTTGTTACATAGTCTGGCACAGACAGAGGGAACCGTCATTTTTGTAGCAGAGGAAACCGGTTGGGGGGTGGTTCCTGCTTACCCAATGGGGAGATTATTTCGCGATCGCCTGGGTGAATTAGTCCGTAAGATAGGTATTCAATCTAACATTGTGTACTTAGTAACAGGGGGTTACGTACTCAATCTGACTACCTTGGGATCGCCCTTACGATAGTAAATTCAACCGTTATTTAATCGCTACTATGAAGGTATTAGAGCAATCTAAAGCTAGGGAGAGAGCAATCACTCCCTACTTCTGACGCTGAATACAACAATACCATTCATGGCATCTGAACAACAAGTAAAACGCTATCTCGCTTACTGGCTTCAGTTAGGCAAAAGAGTAGTCATACGCAACGGGGAATCGGCTGTACGACCCCAAATCGTTATAGCAGGTAATCGCTACAGCGAGGAGTTTGAAGCGCTTTGGGAGAAAATACTCTCCCCCGAAAGTGGAAATTGCTACTTAGAAGGCACCGATGAAGCTATCGCCGAACTGCTAACACCAGTATGGAGTTTAGAGCCGTGCGCTCGCTGTGAGATGCCAATTCCTGTAAAAAATGTTGGTATGCCCCCAGAAGCTTGCCCTTGCTTTGATTTACCCTGGTGGCCAAATCTGGATTTACCAGCACCGAGAGAACCGATAGCGAGTCAGGAACGTCTCATCACAATTCGCGATCGCTTAAACCAGCGCAACGGCTATCGCAAGCCACAGGAAAATGCAAGTATCAATTCTAACTCAGAAATACCAATACCTCGCAATGCTATTAGTAGTCAAGGGTGTTTAAGCGAGCTTCGAGATTGCATAAACAAAAGCAACAGTCATTGGGACTCAAGCGAGAGTTTATCTCCCAATTCGCCAACAGAATCACCAGAACCGCTATCTTAAGAGACGTAACCTTCGACCTCCTATTGTTGAGGTCGGAGTAGTTGATGAGAATTTGCTATTAATTTCAATTCGTGCATTGTAAGCCATGGGTTACATAAAAAAGTAGAAATGCGATCGCATCTCTACAACAATTGGACTCAATTAACCCTTGACACAAACCACTTGCTTGAGCGTTGCCACAACTTCAACCAAATCAGACTGGTTGTTCATCACTTCGTCTATCGGCTTGTAAGCACCTGGAATTTCATCCAAAACGCCACCATCTTTGCGGCACTCAACCCCCTTAGTTTGCTCTATCAAGTCATCTAGTGAGAAGTGCTTCTTCGCTTTATTCCGAGACATTAGACGACCTGCACCATGAGAACATGAACAGTAGCTGTCATGGTCGCCCTTACCCTTAACAATGAAAGACTTTGTCCCCATTGAGCCAGGGATAATCCCGTAATCTTCTTCTCGCGCCCGCACTGCACCTTTGCGAGTGACGTAAACTTCTTCACCAAAATGAATTTCCTTCTCAGCGTAGTTGTGATGGCAGTTTACTTCCAACAACGATTTAGTGGGTTTGCCTCCAGCAAGATGCTTTTCAATAATTCGCTTAAAGCGAGCCATCATGACATCGCGGTTGACGCGAGCATAGTTCTGTGCCCACTGCAAGTCCCGCCAGTAAGCCTGGAATTCTGGTGTTCCCCCCACAAAGTAGGCTAAGTCTGGGTCAGGAAGAGAAGTGTTCATCATTTTTGCCAGGTCTTTGGCAGTGCTGATGTGACACTGAGCCAGCATATTGCCAATATTGCGCGAACCAGAGTGCAGCATCAGCCAAACTTGGTTCTCGGTATCGATGCAAACCTCTAAAAAATGATTACCTCCCCCAAGTGAACCCATCTGTCGCATCGCTTTGCCTTGCAAATTTTGTACCCCTGGATGCAGTTCTTTGAACTCTTTCCAGCTTTGCCAATTTGTAACCGATTTTTCGATGTCTTTGTTTTCGTTGAAACCAACTGGAATAGCAGCTTCAATATCCAGACGAATTTTTTTGAGCTTCCCCTCTAGTTGGTCAGCAATAAATGGTGTTTTGATTGCACACATCCCGCAACCAATATCTACGCCGATTGCGCTTGGAATGATGGCTTCTTTAGTGGCAACTACAGAACCCACCAAGGAACCTTTACCTAAGTGAACATCCGGCATCAGTGCGACGTGCTTAAAAACAAAAGGCAACGATGCCACATTTTTTGCCATCTTGGTTTCTTCACTTGCAAGGTCGTGATTTGCCCAAGAAAGGACAGGTGCTGAAGTTGAAAGTTTTAGCTTTTCGTATGGCATAAACGTTTGCCTCTAAAAATAGCCGGAATGATGATTTGTACAAAGTTCTTTTGTTGCTGTAGTATTTTTTTACTAAAGCAAGCTCTTACAAAAGATTTACATAGGGGAGTCCTGGAATTCCTTTTATTGTACTACATTAATACTACAAGTGTCCACCACAGGTGTAGGGTTTGGAAGACAGCAGCAGAAAGGCTGATTGGTGAACGAGAAACTAAATTACAATTTGTAAAGAGGGTAAAGCTTCGTTTGGTTGCCCTGAGCAGGTCAAGAACACTCTACACTCAGCACAGGTTTCATCCTATGGCAGTTCGCAAGGATACAATTTGGGAACGTTTCTTATCGCCGATTATCCGAAATTTCATCGACGAAGAAAAGCTGCGGCAGTTTTATGAGAGCGTGGATTGGGAAAAAGAAAGCGATCGCTTCCGCCATCCCCAACTCAGTTACCCTGATTACTACAGCAGCCAAAACTTCCACGGGATTGAGGGCGGATACCTCAAGGCCGGAGCGGCGGTAACCTACGATCCAGTAACTCAGTACGTGCTGCCACCCGACGAAACTTGGGTACGCCAAGGCTTAATTGATCGCATCAAAGGAACGCCACGACGCATTTTAGACTTGGGCTGCGGTACGGGTTCCACAACGCTGATGTTGAAGCAAGCCTTTCCTCAAGCACAAGTTGTAGGTTTAGATTTGTCACCTTATATGCTGGTAATGGCCGAACATAAAGCCAAAACAGCAGGATTAACGATTGAGTGGCGTCATGGCAATGCTGAAGAAACAGGGTTCCCTGATGCATCATTTGATGTGGTGACAGCATCATTACTGTTTCATGAGACACCACCCACTGTAGTGGAGTCAATTTTGCGAGAATGCTTCCGCTTACTGGTGCCAGGAGGCGAAGTGTTAATTCTGGATGGCAATCAAAAAACCCTACGCCAGGTAGAGTGGCTGACAGAAGTGTTTGAAGAGCCGTACATTAAAGCTTATGCCATGGGGAGTGTGGATGCTTGGATGGGGGCAGCAGGCTTTGAACTGGTGCAAACACACGACTTGTTTTGGGTTCATCAGGTCACACAAGGCATGAAGCCTATCCCTGCAAACAACTCTTGGACAACCGCGCAAGAGGTATCCACTGGCAGTACACTAGACGATTTGGGTTCAGAGGGCATTCCTGCCCCAGCGTTTTAGCACGGCAGCATGACATTAAAGGCAGTTCTGTTTGATTTCAACGGCGTCATTATTAATGATGAGGCAATTCACGAGCAGTTGATTGAGGAAATTCTGATTGAGGAAAATCTGCGTCCCTCTCCTCAAGAGTATCGGGAAGTTTGTTTGGGAAGAAGCGATCGCGTTTGTCTGGCTGATTTACTCAAACGCCGAGGTCGATTTGTTACAGAAGATTACTTAAACAAACTAATTATTCGCAAAGCTCAAGCTTACCAGCGGCAGTTGGAAACATTGGAAAAATTGCCCATTTATCCGGGTTTGGACGACTTGATTTTTAAAATCCGCGCCGCTCAATTGCCTATGGGTGTTGTGAGTGGGGCACTTCGTGTTGAAGTAGAACTCGTACTCAATCGCGCCCAAATCGCCCAACACTTTGCCGTAATTGTTGCGGGTGACGATATCAAGGTGAGCAAGCCTGAACCGGATGGTTATCTTTTAGCCGTGGAAAGGCTCAATCAAAAATATCCCAACCTTAACGCCAAAGCGTCAGAATGTCTGGCGATTGAAGATACTCCGGCAGGGATGACAGCCGCAAAACAAGCAGGTATGCAGGTGGTTGGCGTCGCGAATACTTACCCTTTTCACATGATCCAGCGTCAAGCCAACTGGGCAGTGGATTACCTTAATGATTTGGAATTAGACCGGGTACAACAAGTCTATGCCCGAAGGGCAGCCTAGTGAAGGCAGAAGAAAAAAGGCAGAAGGCAGAAGGTTTTAAGGCTTATAGTTTGTACTTTTGGCTCTGTTGTTAACTGGTCACTTATTTTCGCCATGCTGCACTAGTTCCGTGGTGTTAAACAGGGGAGCTGGGGAGGTAGGAATGAATCATCTTGCTAAACACACACAAGAGTTAAATAGTCAAGTCCTATAACTAAGTTGATGACGTAATTCAGAAAAATTGGTGCAAAATCGCCTACTTTTTGGAGTTTTGATGGGTTCCGAGTTCAGTAAAGACTGGAGTGAGGAACTTAGGCCTGTGTTAGTCTGTGGTTGGCGACTATACGCTTCGGGATGCTAGAATAGCTAAGGCCACTACGGGGAATTAGCTCAGTTGGTAGAGCGCTGCGATCGCACCGCAGAGGCCACCGGTTCGAGTCCGGTATTCTCCATATCAAGATATTCTGCATTTGTTAACAGTGTGGTAAGTCTTGTATCATCTTGTTTGTACTGTCTGTTAGTGTCTCAAAATCGGTTATTGTAGGAGAGAAAGTAGAATTCTTAAGGAATTCTAAAGGATAGCCGTGCGTTGAAAACCTCCTCTCACGGTACTGGTACAAAACCAACGTTTCCATCCCCCTGCCCAGCAAGGGTTTTTACCTAAAAAGGAGATTGTATGACTCCCACAATGCTGCGTCAGTTGTGGTCTTTGATTGAAAAGACTCAGGCTAATCTTCTGCTAAAGCTGGATGATGCTAGTTTAGTTCAGTGGCTGCTCAAGCAATTTAACCAAGAGCGATCGCTCAATCACGAGGAAGTCCACATTTTGAGCGATTATCTCAGCAATCGTATCTCTTTAATCCGGGATTTAGCCCAACAGCGCTGTTATTAGCCGACAAGCTGTTGAACAAACACGAGCGCTTGAAAAGTAGCGCGACTCGTTTCGCGCCTAATGGTGAATATTGACTGTCAAGCGCTTCTATTGTCATTAGTCACAAGTCCCTAATAATTGATCATTAATGACGATTGACTGATGACAAGAGTAACTAAGAATTTATGCCTAAATGGAGTTCCCTGCTGCTAGTCGCTATACTTCTGTTCACACCTTTAGCAGGTTGTAGAAGTCGTTCTGTTAACCCCACTGCCCGAAAAGGAACTCAGGCAGGAGGAGTAGGAGTACTTAAAAAAGTGACAGACCGAGGTAAGCTGAACTGTGGTGTGAGTGGTAACCTACCAGGATTCAGCTATGTGGATCAGCAGGGCAAATACTCCGGACTAGATGTAGATATCTGCCGTGCGATCGCTACAGCTTTGTTTGATGACCCAGAGGCGGTAGAATTTCGTAATCTTAATGCAAAAGAGAGATTTACAGCACTCCAAGCTGGGGAAATTGATATTCTCAGCCGCAATACCAGTTGGACGATTAGCCGTGATACTTCGGTGGGTTTAGAGTTTGCCCCCGTTGTGTTTTACGATGGTCAAGGCATGATGGTGAAACAAGCCAGTGCAATTAAGGACTTGAAAGGGTTAGAGGGGAAATCTGTTTGCATCCAAACAGGAACCACCACTGAACAGAACTTAGCCGACCAGATGCGTAAAATCGGAGTGAAATATACACCGATTGTTTTTGAAGACGTGAATGCTACCTTTACAGCTTACCAAGAAGGTCGCTGTGAAGGGGTTACTGCTGACCGCTCTCAACTGGTGTCTCGCCGCAGCATCTTACCCAACCCAGATGAACACCTCGTCCTTGAAGCAGTCATGTCAAAAGAACCCCTAGCACCTGCTGTTAAAAATGGTGATTCTCAGTGGTTTGACACCGTAAAGTGGGTGATCTACGGCTTGATTGAAGCGGAAGAACTAGGAATTACCTCCAAGAACATTGACCAATTTGCCAACAGCACCGATCCCGTAGTAAAGCGATTGCTGGGAACAGAAGGGAATTTAGGGCAAGAAATGGGACTGCCAAATGATTTCATGGCACGGGTAATTCGGAAAGTTGGCAACTACGGCGAGATCTACGAACGCAACCTTGGTCAAAATACACCCTTCAAGTTGCCTCGCGGTCAAAACGATATCTGGGAAAAAGGGGGTTTAATGTACGCACCTCCCTTCAGATAAAACAGATTAAGGAATTCATAAGCTGCTGTACACCTAATGCAGCATAATGACGGATAGGCTTTTCGGCCCATCCCACAAGAAATATACTAAGCATCAAGTTGCTTGTTTCAACAAAGGCAGCTTAATTCATAATTTATAATTCATAATTTACAATTCCATGACTCTGCCACGTCCACAGGGTAACAGTCGCGATTCCTTTAACTTCAAAGATTGGTCAAAGCTGGTGCGAGATGTTCGGTTTTGGAAAATTGCCGGACAGGTTATTGCTGTTGTTCTGATTGCAACTGTGGTGTTTATCATCACAGATAATCTGCTTTATAATTTGCAGCAATTAGGGATTGAGTTAGGATTTGAATTTCTCAATTCTCAAGCATCTTTTGATATTGGCGAAAGTTTAATTGCTTATAGTCCGTCTGATACTTTTGGACGGGCAATGGTAGTAGGATTCATGAATTCCTTGCGGGTGATGGCGCTGGGAATTATTTTCGCTACGGTCGTCGGGTTGGTGATTGGTATTGCTCGTCTTTCCAATAACTGGTTAGTGCGGAATATTGCCTTAGTTTATATTGAAATATTTCGGAATACACCTTTGCTATTGCAACTGTTCTTTTGGTACTTTGCCGTTTTCTTAAAACTTCCGTCCGTTGAACAGTCGATTACAGTGGGTGATTTTTTCTTTTTGAATCAGCGTGGTGTGTTTGTTGCTTGGTTGATTGGAAATGCGACTACAGGAATTTGGGTATTGTTGCTGGCGCTGGGGATGGTTGGTGCAGCTTGGGTTTGGCGCTGGCGTTTTTATGTAATGCTGGAACAAGGTCGCCCAGGTAGGCAAGTGTGGTGGGCTATGGGCGCGATCGCAACTGCCCTGATTTTGGCTTTAATTATCACACGGAGAGAACCGTTTCTCTTGAATTTGCCTCAAGTCAACGATGACGCGATTCAGGGAGGATTGCGGTTAAGTCCAGAATTTTGTGCCTTGTTGGTGGGATTGGTTTTCTATACGGCGAGTTTCATTGCTGAAATTGTCCGAGGGGGAATTCAAGCTGTTCCGAAGGGACAGTGGGAAGCGGCAAGTGCTTTAGGATTAAAATCGGGCCGGATGATGCAATTGATCATTTTGCCGCAAGCTTTGCGAGTGATTATTCCGCCCTTAACGTCGCAGTATCTCAACTTGGCGAAGAATTCCAGTTTAGCGATCGCGATCGGTTTTCCTGACGTTTATCAAGTCTCCTCAACAACATTTAATCAAACAGGTCGTGCTGTTGAAGTGATGTTGTTAATTGCTGTAACCTATCTCACAATTAGTTTACTTATCTCCTTAGTGATGAATTTTATCAACAGCAAAGTCCAACTCAAAGAGAGATAGATAACGTAATTCGGAATTCGGAATTAGTAATTCGTAATTAAAGATAGGTCAGACTCCTTCGTATAGATAACCTACAAGGGCTTCTCTAGAAGTTATCTATATATATTATTTAAACTTTAAAGGATTTATTATCTGCGTTTATCTACGGTTAAAAAAGTATGGAAAGTCTCACCCCAACGGTTCCCCCAGCTATTGAATCTCCATCTCCCTGGCAATGGTTGCGAATTAATCTATTTAGTACTTGGTACAACAGTCTTCTGACTGTTATTTGTCTGTTTGTTATCATTCTAGGACTCAAAGCGATTCTCGGTTGGATTTTCATCCAAGCACAGTGGGAGGTGATTCAGGCAAATTTACGACTATTTTTTGTTGGTCGTTTTCCTCCAGAATTATATTGGCGTGTCTGGATGCCGTTGGGAATTCTGATTGCGATCGCAGGATTATCTTGGGGCTTGTTTCAAAAGCACAACCGTCTATGGAATCGCCCCTTATTACTGACTTTAGCAGTTGCGATCGCGGCAGTCATCTTTCTCCCAGTTGGCTTCACATCACGCCTCTGGTTACTGGCAATTATCGTTGTCATGACAGTTGGCTATGGAGTAGGGCGACGATTACCTGCAAACTGGGGTAGCTGGTTGACTGTTGCTTGGGGCGTCTCGTTCTTAATTATCCTATGGCTGATTAAGGGAGGGTTGGGTTTAGAAGAAGTCAGTACAAATCTTTGGACAGGGTTACTGCTAACTTTATTAACCGCCTTGATCAGTATTATCCTCTCGTTTCCCATTGGGGTGTTACTTGCCTTGGGACGCCAGAGTGAACTGCCTGTGTTGCGCTGGTTTTGTATCTTTTATATAGAAGTAATTCGAGGATTGCCGTTAATTGGGATTCTCTTTCTAGCTCAAGTGATGCTACCGTTATTCCTGCCACCGGAATTTGAGCAGATGGATCGGGTAGTGCGTGCGATCGCAGGACTTGTTCTTTTTAGTGCGGCATACTTAGCAGAGAATGTGCGGGGAGGGCTGCAAGCAGTGCCTCGCGGGCAATCTGAAGCGGCGAAAGCGTTGGGATTGAATCCAGCACTGGTAGTAGTGCTAATTGTTTTGCCGCAAGCACTCAAAGCAGTGATTCCTGCGATCGTGGGTCAGTTTATTGGTTTGTTTAAAGATACCTCACTCCTCGCTCTGTTTGGCCTATTGGAGTTGACGGGGATAGGGCGATCGATTTTGGCACAACCTCAGTTTTTGGGTCGTTATGCTGAAGTTTATCTATTTATTGGTTTGATTTACTGGATTTTTTGCTATGGAATGTCTTTAGCTAGCCGCCGATTGGAGAAGAAGTTAAATGTGGGTCAGCGTTAGAGTTTTGAGTAGTTTATTTTAATTGGTAATTAATCTCCTAGCTAAATGTCAGACCTTGGTTAAATAGTCTTTGAGTTACTGGACTTTGAGTAAATCGAGGATTTCTTGCGCTTCCGAAATTCGGTTTTGTTTGCGAAGTAAGTCGGCTAAAGCGCGATAAGTACCAGCAATGGCTTCGGTATAGGATTGCTGTTGCTCTTTTGATAGTCCCCGCAGATTTCGTCGTATTTCTTCTATGGCATTGACGGATTGTTTGTAAAAGATAATGGCTTGTTCGGGTTGGTTTTGTTTGGTTAATAGATAACCAAGATTACTGAGAGCTAGCGCTTCACCTTCTTTGTCGCCTATTTCCCGTTTAATGACCAAGGACTGTTTATATAATTCAATCGCTTTCTCGTTTTGCCCTAGAGCCGAGTAAGCATTACCCAAATTATTCAGAGAACCAGCTTCCCACTGGCGATCGCTAATCTCCCGTGAAATCGCCAAGGACTGTTGATGAAACTCAATCGCTCTCTCGTATTGCCCTAAGGAATTGTATGCATTACCCAGATTCCCCAGAGAACGAGCTTCTCGAGAGCGATCATCAATCTCCCGTGCAATTGCTAAGGACTGTTGATGGAACTCAATCGCTCTCTCGTATTGCCCTAGGGATTCGTACGTCTGACCAAGACCTCTTAAAGACTCAGCTTCTCCAGTGCGATCACCGATGTCTCGTGCAATCACCCGTGCTTGCTGATAATACTCAATGGCTTCCTGGTATTGAGATAGGGCAAAATAAGCATAACCCAGACCTGACAGGGCAAAGATTTCCCCATTGCGATCGCGGATGTCTTGTGTAATTACTCGCGCTTGCTGATAATACTCCATGGCCTTCCGGTATTGTCCCAGATACCAGGAAGTATTACCCAGACCTAATAGGGTTCTGCTTTCTCCAGTGCGATCGCCTATCTCCTTATAAATAGCCAATGCCTGTTGCCAAGACTGTAGCGCCGCTTGAAATTGACTGGTATCAAACTGTCTATTACCCTGTTTTAGCAGTTGATCTGCTTCTGCTTTCCGATTCGCTGAAGTTTGAGCTAGTGCTGGTGGTGCAGCAACCGACACAGGAAAACTAGGGGCGAGTGCGGTAGTGCTAGCTGCTAGTAGAGTGATGAGAGCCGTGATGCCGATTTTTCCGGGTTGCATGGGGAAAATTCTGGAAGGGCAAAATGGAAGATTGCTTACTGTCAGATATACCTCTTAGTGAGGTGGAGGTTATGCAAAAGTTGTGGGATGGGCCGGAGAGCCCGTCCGGCGCTATTTTTGCAAGAGACTGTCATGAGCGTATCGCTCACGAACCTTGCGATGAAAGTAGACTTTCAATACAGGCGTCATGGCGGAATCGCCGCCACCGAGGATGAAACTTCTTTTTCCCCTACACCCCACACCCTACCCCCTACACCCTATTTTCATAGGAGATCTAGTGGTGAATCAGGGTTGAAGGTAGTTACAATCGCTTGGAAAAGTAACGTAGCCGAAGCAGATAATCCGGAAGTTAAAAAAGAATGAAATTCGTCTCCGATCCACCAATTGCCGCCAAAATCCGCAAAATGAAGCAACGGGTGCGGTGGCGGGACCCGCTGATTGTGGGGCGGGAAATCGACCAAACTCAATTGGTTTTAGACACTCCTGAGGCAGACAATCCCGAATTCTCGTTTCTAGTCGTGGGAGATAGTGGTGCAGGACATCATGGTGGTTACAACCCCCAACGACAAATCGCTGAACAAATGATGTTGCACCGCCAGACGAGTCAATTTGTGTTGCACACAGGCGATGTCATCTACTTAGTGGGTTCAAGCGAATACTACCCTAAGAACTTCATCGAACCCTATCGAGAGTTTTTGGTGGGTGGAGAAGACTATGAAAAAATTGCCTACGACCAAATGGTCTTCAATCTACCCTTTCTCCCTGTACCCGGAAATCACGATTACTATGACTTGCCTTGGCTTTTCGGCTTGATGTCAGGAACCACATTACCCTTTCGTCGCCTCCTCTCATCAAAAATTAATTTAGATATTGGTTGGCATGGTTCAAGTCAAGGCAAAGCTTATGCACGAGCGTTTTTGGACTACTTACAGGCAGTGCCTGGGAAGGAAGAATTAGTCAGTCATCTAGACGAGTATTACACGGCTCAAACAGCGACAGGTCGTTGCCTGCGTTATCAACCCGGACACTTTACCCGACTACCCAACCGCTATTACACCTTTCGCTTTGGTGGAATTGACTTTTTCGCCCTTGATTCCAATACCTTCAACGCACCCTCGCCTCTACCTAAAACAAAAGAAGGAGATGTTCTGCGGCGTGAACTGGGCAAGCGCCGAGATGATTTAGATCGTTCAGCACAAAACATTCTTGAAGCTTCTAATCAACTCAACCCTGATGAACCTGAACAGGCTGAGATTCTAGATGATAATCGAGCCAAGTTGGAGCAAATTGAAGAGGAAAAGCTCGATATTGAAAAACAACTCGCCGCTGACGAAACGGTAGTCACTGACTTTGAACAACTCGATTGGCTCAAAGAACAGTTAATTGAATCTTGGCACACCCAAGAGGTGCGGGGACGTGTCGTCTATTTCCATCATCCTCCTTATGTCACAGAAACAACAAAGTGGGATCAAGCACAAACCCTGGAAATTCGCTATCACCTCCGCCGTGTCTTCAATGCGGTTGCTGAAGCGGTAGGAGAAGTAGCACAGGAACGTCCCATCGTCGATTTGGTTCTCAACGGTCATGCTCACTGTTTAGAACATTTGTACACGGGAGATACCGGACATGCAGATTCAAATATTCACTGGATTGTCTGTGGCGGCAGTGGTTATAGTCTGCGGCGTCAGAGGGGTGAGGGCCCGGATTTGATGGAGTTGGTTAGGGATAATGAAGGCAGTTATAGTCGAAAGGTAGCACGATCGCTTCTTTATATCGGTCGGCACGGACACGGCTCAAAAAAGCGACGACCTTACTCGTTTATACGAATTGATGTCAAAGCAGGTTCTCCACCCAAGTTTATTGTCCGGCCCTTTATCTCGGAGCACATTGGGCGGCAGTGGATGAATAGCCATATGGAACCCTTTGTAATTTGAAGTGATTGATTCGGTATTCCAATCCCCCTGCTTGAAGACGTGGGGACCATCCAAAATCTAAAATCTAAAATCGAATGACAGCTTCCCCTCCAGGTTCTGAATCTGATTCTCCTCAATTTGCGATCGCCAATACAACCTCTAAATTCCCCCATCCATCTGACGTGGTTGCCAACACTCAAGACTCTGTTGTGGAACGACCTGTTTTAGATGCACCACCCTTGATCGATTTGAGCCAGTACGACTCATCTCAGCATGACCGGGGTCGTCCTGGCTGGTTTGTTTTACTCTGGTGGTTGGTACAAGCGATCGCTTTTCCCTTAAGTCCCCATACCTTCAACAACTTTCGCAAATGGCTTCTCCAGCGATTTGGAGCAAAAATTGGTCAAGGTGTTGTGATTCGACCTACTGCCCGCTTTACTTATCCTTGGAAAGTTGAAATTGGAGATTACAGTTGGATTGGCGATGATGTGGTTTTTTACAGCCTCGATCGCATTCAGGTTGGCTGTCACTGCGTGATTTCGCAAAAATCCTATCTGTGTACGGGTAGCCATAATATCCAAGACCCCAAATTTGGTCTAGTTACTGCGCCCATTGCGATCGGTAACGGGGCTTGGGTTGCCACCGATTGCTTTATTGCCCCAGGCGTACAAATTGGAGCGAATGCCGTTATCGGTGCCCGTAGCAGTGTTTTCAGCAATATCCCTGCACAGAAGGTTGCTTGGGGGACACCAGCACGTCCCCGCTATCAACGGCAAACCAACAGCATTTGAAAAACTTAAACCTTGCCAGCCGCTATACAAGGTTCATTCGCCAGTTTTTTGTAAGCTTCCCAAATAATCCGTTCAGTTTCGTTCCAACCCATACACTTGTCTGTCACAGAAACCCCATATTTTAATGATTTACAATTGCTAGAAATAGGTTGATTGCCTTCGTATAAATTAGATTCCAGCATCATTCCAACAATTGAGGAATTACCATCCAAAATTTGTTGAATCACATTTTCAAAGACCGAAGCTTGCAATCGATGGTCTTTTCGGGAATTTCCATGACTACAATCGATGACAATTCTTCCAGGTAAGTTTGCCTCTTTTAATTTTTCTTCTGCCTTTTTTACACTGGCAGGATCATAATTGGGCTTGTTGTCGCTGCCTCTTAAAATAATATGGCCATAAGCATTTCCTGTGGTTCTAAAAATGCTGACCTGTCCTTCTTCATTAATTCCTAGAAAATGGTGCGGTTCACTAGCGGCGTGTAGAGCGTTTAAAGCCACTTGGATGCTACCATCTGTTCCGTTTTTAAAGCCTACTGGCATGGAAAGCCCACTGGCGAGTTCTCGGTGCGTTTGAGACTCCGTAGTCCGCGCTCCAATCGCAGTCCATGAGATCAGTTCGCTAATATATTGAGGAACGATAGGGTCTAATGCTTCTGTAGCAACAGGTAAGCCCAGCTCGGCAATTTTGAGCAGGAGCTGACGAGCCATGATTAATCCCTTTTCAATTTGAAATGAATCATTCAAATCAGGGTCATTAATTAATCCTTTCCAACCTACCGTTGTTCTTGGCTTTTCAAAATATACCCTCATAATTAGAAGGAATTTATCTTGAACTTGCTCCGAGAGTTTTTTTAGCTTTTTAGCATATTCTTCGGCTGCTTTAACGTCGTGAATCGAACAAGGACCAACAACTATAAATTTTCGTTTATCTTTACCGTCTAATATGGCTTCTATTTCGTGTCTAGATTTTAAAACTGTTATTTCTGCTAAATCGGTTAAAGGGAACTTGCTTTTAATTTCAATGGGTGTGATTAAAACCTGGGATTGTTCAATATTGGTGTTAGAGATGGGAGTGTGCATGGAATGGAAGGTATAGTTTGGGGCAGTCTACAATAATTTTAATACTAAGTGAAACAAGGTTCTGGCATCTGCCAATTTGGCTTAAGTGGAACAAGCTTCTGGTATCTGCCAATTTGGCTAATGTTACTTAGTGATGATCTCCATTCCTAGATTATGAAAGAAGCAGTGTATTGTAAAGGTTTAATCAAGATAACCAATCATTTATTAAGTATTTTCACTTAAGGTTTATCACAACCGTAAGGTTATTGAACGGAGATTGGGCACAACTCGCAAGTTGGTAATTTGAGTTTAGTCGCAGCGACGCAACGGGAAATAGTCAACTGGCGCAAATAGAAGTGCTTGGTTATTCACCCGCATTGACAACTTACAGACAGCCAACCGTGTAAATGAAATGAATAGAGCAAATCAGGTCATGGCGAAGGAGTAACGTCTGCAAGAGCTAAGATATTTTAACAAAGACTGTGTTGCGCTCGCTTCTAGTAAGCAATTATGGTGATAGACTCCCTAGAGTGAGAACAGAGGAAGGGTCAACCGTCAAGCCCTTCGGGTAGGTAAAAGGCAAAAGGGGCACAGAAAACCTTTCTCCCTTTTTCTTAGGAGCATCTTATTTTTGCACAATATCGTCTCACACTAAGCTGCGTTCAAAACTAGGAAACTTCTTTCCAGGCTTCAGTTTACATTTGCTCACATTGGGATGCTCCCTTCTTCTTCCCCCCTTCCCCTGGAGAAATGCGGTTTCGGCTAAAAGAATGTGGACTCCTTCTTAAGACATAAGTCGCTACTAGAGCAAATTGCTTTTTTGGGTGAGTTCATGTATTCCTAGAGAAACTGAAAAAGCGGTTCAAGCTATATCAAGCCTAGAGGAGGGAGAATGTAGCTAATGGCTTTATTGCTAAAAAAACTTTCTTTCGAGCGGTAGAGTCGAAATACTACCTAAGGGTACTGTCAAAACCTACATCTTTCTTCCATAATCATTAGTAAGAGAGCTGATTTTTTAGTGAATCACTGGATTCAACGTATTAACAATCGTCTCTGGATTCCTAGCTAATATCAATCTAGTTTTTTGAGGAGAAAGAATTATGAAATCTACAATCGCTTTTCCATTTTTCTTTGAATCTAGCTTATCTCTTTGCACATTTTTGTTGCTGGTGATTTTACTTTTCTAAGCTCATTTTCAGTTGTGAAGAATGAGTGTATTTCCATAAAGGGCGGATTCCAAGAAAAAAGTTAAACTATTTTCTGGAGTAAGAGTTTTTTCTAATCCGCCATATTTTTAAAATTTTTATTTCTATATTTTATTGGTCGAATGAATTGATTAAGAAAATAGACCAAATTCTTAGGTTAAAATTAAGTTAAAAAATATTAGCTTTCAGGTAATCTTGTCTCTACAAAGTCTTGAGAGCAAAACTTTACACTACTACTGATTCACTATTTGTCTTGGGATTTCTGATAAGTGACCTGCTGAATAGGTCGGAGTTTTGGGTAAACCCTGAGACTGTAGAGATAAGTATAACGAGAACGTAATTGTAATAGATAAGACTATTTTTTCCAACATTGCCAACTCCTTCAATACCAGCTATCCAATTAGCTAAAAGTTTGTATTTTTAATATCCCTAATTTTCCTTAGGTAACACGTGATCTAAAACTTTGAAAGTTAGTGATGCTGTGCTGAGGATTGATTGATATTGGTCATTGACAAAATTTTTTCGGGTTAAGTAGTACCGAATGATGTAATAGCGAGTTGCGTTCAAAGATAGTAGACTCAGCCAATGGGGAGATGGGGAGATAGGGGAAAGAGAAAGTACTGCTATGAGCCACAACTTGGTATAAGGTTAGTTTCCAGGCAACCTAATCAAAAGGGCATCCCAGAGGAATGCCCTGATATGATTTATGGAAATTGAAAAATTTAGCGATCGCTACTGAACTCAAACACCCGTTAGATTAATCAGTAGTACCCGTTTGCAGAGATTCTTGATCGACTTTTGTCCATTCGGTGTGGAAAGTTCCTTCTTTATCAGTCCGCTCATAAGTGTGAGCACCGAAGTAGTCACGCTGCGCTTGGGTCAGGTTTTGTGGCAAACGAGCACTACGGTAGCTGTCGAAATAATCCAATGAAGCACTAAACGCAGGCACAGGAATACCCAGTTTATTAGATACCGAGAGCACCTCCCTCCAAGCCTCCTGCCGATCTAAAATGGTTTGCTTAAATTCAGGAGCTAACAATAAATTCGGCAAATTTTCCTCATCCCTGAAGGCGGTTTTAATTTTATCCAGGAATCCAGCGCGAATAATACAGCCGCCTTTCCAGATTCGGGAAATTTCACTCAAGCTCAAATTGTAATCCAGATCCTTTGATGCCTTAGCTAACAGCGCCATGCCTTGAGCATAGGAGCAAATCTTCGAGCAATAGAGGGCATCGCGAATTTTATTGATGAATTCTTTTGTGTCGCCCTCATACTTGCCACTAGGACCCGTTAGCTGTTTTGACGCTGCCACCCGCTCTCCTTTGTAGAAGGACATAATCCGGGCATTAACGGCCGCAATCATCGTGGGAATGGGTACCGCTAATTCTAGCGCACTCTGCACAGTCCAGCGTCCTGTTCCTTTTTGGCCGGCGGCATCTTGAATAACATCTACCAGAGGTAAATTCGTATCTGGGTCAATGAACTTGAAAATATCAGCCGTAATTTCAATCAAGAACGAGTTGAGTTCGTCGGTGGTGTTCCACTCAGCAAACACTTCGTGCAACTGATTGTGGTCGAGTCCCAAAGCATTTTTAAGTAGGTCATAAGCTTCGGCAATAAGCTGCATATCGCCGTACTCAATCCCGTTGTGTACCATCTTGACGTAGTGGCCTGAACCCCCAGGGCCGATGTAGGTAACACAAGGGCCATCATCCACCTGAGCGGCTATCTTGGTCAGAATCGGCTGCAATTCTGCATAAGCGGTTTGTGTACCCCCAGGCATAAGGCTAGGGCCATTGAGCGCTCCTTCTTCACCTCCGCTAACACCCATGCCAACAAATCCCAGATTGGCATCTTCTAACTCTTTGGTACGTCGCTCAGTGTCTGTGAACAGTGAATTCCCTCCATCAATGATCATGTCCCCAGGCTCGAGGAAGGGTTTGAGCTGGGTAATCACGGCATCCACTGGCGCTCCAGCTTTAACCATGATCAGAATCTTGCGAGGCCGCGCTAGAGATTTGACAAAGTCTTCAATTGAATACGCAGCATAAAAGTTCTTGCCCTTGGCTCGCGTCCCCATAAACTCTTGGGTAACGGCGGCGGTGCGATTGTAAACGCTGATAGAAAAACCATTGCGTTCGACATTTAACGCCAGGTTTTCGCCCATGACGGCGAGACCAATAAGGCCAAAGCTCTGCTGTGTCATAAATACTCTCTAAGAAACTCTGCTGAATATGTAGAACGGTTGTCTTCACCTTCAGGGTAGCCCGATCCCCGGACGAGTCCCCTAAAAAATAGATTAAGAGTAATCAAAAGGAGGTGATGAGAAGACGTTTTTAATTTCATGCGATTTTGACATCGGCTCGCCTCGAATGTAATTTTGGCATTGGCTCATCTGCAACTCATTCACGAGTATCTGTATTCAAATAAACAATTTCGCGCAAAATTGAAAAAGACATACTGAGGAGTACCCAAACCATGTTGGCATACGTCTTGGCGCTGGTCATCGGTCTTGGCAGCCTCGCCATTTACATGGCAGCTTTCTTTTTTCCAGAAGTCCATCGCAAGAGCGACTTTCTTTGGAGTGCAGTTGGACTATTCTACGCCCTGGTTTTGTGGGTTTGTGCTGGACGCATCACAGGTGGCGTTCTGCTAGGTCAAATGGCAAGCGTAGCCCTGTTGGGGTGGCTAGGCTGGGAAACCCTGAACTTACGCCGAGAGCAAGCCTTACCCGAAGATAGAACCCAAATTTCTCCCCAAGTCCAGGCAAAAATTCAAGGTTTCTCTCTGTCCAATTTGGGACAAAAACTGCAACAACAACTGAGCAATCGTTCTAAAAAGCCGCCTGAAACCAAAAAAACAGCAACGGTTACAGCAACACCGCAGAAAACGGCCCCTAGCAAATTAACGGCTACCGTCGAGTCAGCCACTCCCGAAGTGGCACAAACTGGGGATTCGACTCCGGCATCGGCAGGCACCACAGATGTGGCAGATAGCTCGAATTTTGTAACAATTATTGACTCAAGAACTTCCTCGACTGAGACAGCACCAGAGGTAGCGACGACAGCAGAAGCGGCATCCCCAACCCAAGGAAATGAACCAGTTATGGATGGTGCTGAAATGTCAGAGACTCCTGAACTAGTTCGGCCGAATTCTCCTGATCCCGAACTGGTACAAGCGGCCCAAAACACTTCCGATGAAACGCCAGAGGCAGCACAGCCAATTGCAGAAATCGCTCCTGAAGTAGAGCAAGCACCGCCTGCTGAACCACCGGGAGATGGCGACCCACAAATGAGGCAAAATCCTCCAGAAGTGGAGATTGCGATCGAAGGTGTTCCCATCGATCCAGAGAATCCCCCGAAGCTCAGTTGAACTAACCTAGCGCTCCTCGTCCATGCCTAGCATGGGCGGGGTCAAGCGCAAGTCTGATACAATCAAGAAGCGAGGCACAACAGTAATTCGCCGCAAAGGATGACCACCCGTAGCATAGAAGCAACTGGGTAACCAGTCGGCAATAGTCTACCCTTAATCGATACAGCTAGCGGCAGTATCCGGAGATAAGAACCCGCAGTTTGGGAGTAGTAACGCAAGTTTACCCAATCATTCTTTTAGGTCGATAAATTTATCGATACTGGCGTTAGGAACTAGCGTCATTAAACGTCGAAGAGAAACCTCTGTCATTTGCACCTCCGGATGGAAATGGCAAGTTACTCAAATGAAGCGTTAGAAACTTTTAGCCCTGAGTGTATGGAAACTTCGTCCATACGCAGTATGGGCGGGGTAGTTCATGTTCTAGGAAATTCTCAAGGATACTGGAATCAGTAGTCGTCCACTGAACTCAGCGTTCAAAGCTTCAGAAATGCTTGGGCTGAAGTGGTAGGCTTGTAGGGCTGTACTCTTGCTAGTGTAAGGAAGATACTACAAGCCAGAACCCGATCTGACTCAATGATATGCATTGAGCCAGTCTGAAGTTCTGAATTTAGAGGATTAATACAGATGTACACTGATTCAGTCAGTGTCTTCTAAAAAAGTACCGTCTAGCAACCCGAGCAAGGCTCACGCTAAGCAGTGCAGTGTAGGCGACTCCGGCCATATAACAGGAGTAAGTAGAGACTGCACCTCTCTCTACCCGGCACCTTTTGGTGCCTTGTCGTTTTTCGTCCCACCAAACAGTAAAGAGGTGGGCTTCCAAACTGCCCGGAGGCTTTTGTGACAGTAGCTAAAACATACAAAGATACCGTTAATCTGCCCAAGACCCAATTTGATATGCGGGCAAACGCTGTGAAGCGCGAACCGGAACTGCAAAAGTTTTGGGAAGAGCACAATATTTACGAACAACTGTCACAGAACAATCCTGGCGAGATTTTCATTTTGCATGATGGGCCGCCCTATGCGAATGGTTCTCTGCACATGGGTCATGCCCTCAACAAAATTCTCAAAGACATTATCAACAAATTTCAGCTCCTCCAAGGGCGTAAAGTTCGCTATGTTCCTGGTTGGGACTGCCACGGCTTGCCGATTGAGCTGAAAGTTTTACAAAACATGAAGTCCCAAGAGCGGCAAAATTTGACACCGCTCACCCTGCGTCATAAAGCCCGTGACTTTGCTCTGCAAGCGGTCGATCAGCAACGCCGAGACTTCAAGCGCTATGGCGTTTGGGGAGATTGGGAGCATCCTTACTTAACCTTGACACCAGAATATGAGGCGGCTCAGATTGGCGTCTTTGGTCAGATGGTACTTAAAGGTTACATCTATCGAGGATTGAAGCCGGTTCACTGGAGTCCCAGTTCTCAGACGGCATTGGCAGAAGCGGAGTTGGAGTATCCGGAAGGTCATACCTCGCGCAGTATCTTTGCGGCGTTCAAAATGACCCAGGCAGCAGAGGCTGTCAAAGAGGTATTAGCGCCCTTGCTGCCAGAGTTGGGAGTGGCCATCTGGACAACAACGCCTTGGACGATTCCCGGTAACCTCGCCGTCGCCGCCAATCCGGAACTCAACTATGCTGTGGTTGAGGTAGGCTCAGAACTTCCGCACAAATACCTGATTGTGGCAGCGGATTTAGTAGAGCGTCTATCCGAAACCTTGGGAACTGAGCTAACTGTGAAAGCAACAATGCCAGGACAGGCATTGGAACATAGCACTTACAAACATCCCCTGTACGATCGCGAAAGTCCGATTGTGATGGGTGGGGATTATATCACAACGGAGTCCGGTACGGGGTTAGTGCATACGGCTCCGGGACATGGTCAAGAAGACTATATCGTCGGTCAGCGTTATGGCTTGCCAATTCTCTCACCCGTGGATGATAAGGGCAACTTTACGGAAGACGCTGGAAAGTTCGCAGGATTAAACGTGCTCAAGGATGCGAATGAAGCGATTATCCAAGCCTTGATGGAAGCGGGTTCTCTACTCAAGGAAGAAGCTTACCAGCACAAGTATCCCTATGACTGGCGTACCAAGAAGCCGACCATTTTCCGGGCAACGGAGCAGTGGTTTGCTTCTGTAGAGGGATTCCGGGAAGAAGCGCTGAAAGCGATCGCATCGGTTACCTGGATTCCCGCTCAAGGGGAAAACCGCATCACTCCCATGGTTGCGGAACGCTCCGATTGGTGTATCTCCCGTCAACGGAGTTGGGGCGTTCCGATCCCCGTGTTCTACGATGAAGCAACCAACGAACCGCTCCTCAATGAGGAAACCATTGCTCACGTCCAGGCAATCATTGCCGAAAAAGGCTCAGATGCTTGGTGGGAACTGTCGGTAGAAGAACTGCTTCCCGAACAATACCGCAATAATGGCAAGACTTACCGCAAAGGCACCGACACTATGGATGTCTGGTTTGACTCCGGTTCTTCTTGGGCAGCGGTTTTGGAGCAGCGTGAGGAACTCCGCTATCCAGCCGACTTATACCTGGAAGGGTCAGATCAACACCGGGGTTGGTTCCAGTCCAGTTTGCTCACCAGCGTTGCCACCAACGGTATTGCTCCTTACAAAACCGTCTTAACCCATGGCTTTACCGTGGATGAAGAGGGGCGCAAGATGAGTAAATCCTTGGGCAATGGATTCGACCCCATGGAAGTGATTGCAGGGGGTACCATTGAACTGCAAAGGAAAGGGAAAAAAGAGAAGGTAACGCTGCCGCCTTATGGTGCCGATGTGTTGCGCCTGTGGGTGTCATCGGTGGACTACTCGGCGGATATTCCCCTAAGTACCACTATCCTCAAGCAACTCGGAGATGTCAGGGGTAAGATTCGCAATACCGCCCGATTCTTGTTGGGCAATTTGCACGACTTCGATCCAGAACAGCATACGGTGCCTTATGAACAGTTGCCAGAATTAGACCGTTATATGCTGCACCGCATGACGGAAGTGTTTGGGGAAGTCACCGAGGCGTTTGAGAGTTATCAGTTCTTCCGCTTTTTCCAAACCATCCAGAATTTCTGTGTAGTTGACTTGTCCAACTTCTATCTGGATATTGCCAAAGATCGACTCTACATCAGTTCCCCCGACTCCCCACGCCGTCGCAGTTGTCAGACGGTGCTCAAGGTCGCATTGGAGAATTTAGCACGAGCGATCGCACCCGTGCTGTGTCACATGGCAGAGGATATCTGGCAGTATCTCCCCTACAAAACTCCCTACAAATCCGTATTTGAATCGGGTTGGGTGAAGTTAGAAGACAAGTGGAAAAAACCGGAAATTGCTCCGATTTGGACAGCACGGATGAGGGACACTCAGGTGAATACAACCGTGCAGGTAGCCCGTAGCGAGGTGAATAAAGTACTGGAGAAAGCAAGAGCCGCAAAGTTCATTGGTGCTTCTTTAGAAGCGAAGGTGCTTCTTTGTATTTGGCCTTCCGACCAAACTAACCAAACCCAACAACTCAAACAGCAGTTCATCGATCTCAATACTCAAGATACTTCCAAGAGCAAGGGGGTAGATGAGTTGCGATACCTGTTTTTAGCTTCGCAGGTAGAAATTGTAGACTCTCTAGAGGCGATTGAGCAGGCGGACTACCGGAATGATGACTCAGACATCTACCACCAACTTGCCGTGGGTGTGGTGAAAGCAGAAGGAGAGAAATGCGATCGCTGCTGGAACTACTCCACTCATGTGGGCACCATTTCAGAGCATCCCCTGCTTTGCGATCGTTGTGCTCCGGCTTTGGAAGGACAGTTCTAACCGTAGGGTGGGCAATTGCCCACCCTTCCTCAATTGGAAACTCAAGGCGAATGGTACTGACTTAAGCCCAGAACTAAAGTACCCTTCGGGAACGCTTCGCGAACGGGCTAAAAGCCTAAACCCCCGTTAAAACGGGTTGAAATGCTTATGTAGTAAGCTTTAGCTTACTTAAGCTTTGAGCCTGAAATTTATTTCAAGGCTCTTATGTCACGTGCCATTCAACTTAAGGCAGGTGCGATCGCACTAGCAGGAAATCAAGGCGGCATCTCTTCACTTCGCATCGACTCTTTGGCTGCCTGAAGCAGTTCTTCTTCTGTGCATTGATACAAGTCGCGCAGACGAAATACCTGCCAAACTTCCATCATTGGTTTTGTTCTACCCTTTTCCCAGTTGCGGATTGAAGATTCGGAGCATTTCAATTCACGCGCTACGTTACGGATAATCAGCCCTGCGCGTTCTCTCAAGGCTCTCAAATTCATAATTGAACGTTTCAATTCGGTGAGCGTTAAAACTTAGCGTCAAAACTTAGCGTTAAGTATTGACAATTGACAAATACTGTAGTAATGAATTGTAATTTTGAGAGACAAGGCGTTAGTGCTTCACCGCCAAGAGACTCACTAACGCCCTTTCCTTTGTTACTTAAGGAATAGACCGATCATGCCACAGAATACTACTCGCATTGCATACTTAAAACAGCTCAATCCTTGGGCGATCGCTCGTCTTCTGCCGAATTGTCAACGAACTATTGTAGGTCGGTTCCGCAGTCGGTCTGATGCTGATGGTCACTTGCACTGTCTACGTCAGCTTATTCCCCACACTTCTTTTGTAGTGGTGTTTGACCCTCTGCCTGACATGGAAGCAGTAACGCCTTCTGCGGAAAGGACAGAAGAAGTGATTGTTTGATGGTGGTGAGAGGCAAGCACTCGGATTGACCCCTCCCCCAACCCCTCCCCGAAGCGGGGAGGGGAGCCAGAGTCTTCTCCCC
>CBKWLJ010000074.1:0-24249 GCA_966675205.1 uncultured bacterium | reverse complement strand
GATTTGGCAGTAATTTGAATTTCCGCTTCAACACTGCGATCGCGCTGCTTGTGTTTGAGTACCTGAATATTCTGTACTTGATATTGCTGGAAAAATTCTTGCCAAGCTTCGTGGATTGATGAACCCTGGTAAACTCGATCTACATCTGAAACCCCATAAGAGCGCTCTAAAACAGCTTGATCGCTGTATCTACTGGCTAAAAGCTCTACATTCGCAGTTGCGATCGCCTCCCAGTGCCTTTGTGCTGCCCATAAGGGATTAGACACGACACTGGTTTTGTATACAGACAATGTCCAGACTAACGCAATAGCACAGGCTAAGTAAGATAGATGTTGCCTGAAAGTGGGTTGTAAACGCTCCATTGTTCTTTTCCCCTTCGATTGTGCTGTCTCGAAAATAGGAAGCGGCATGAGGCGTTAATGTTGCTGCCGTTAAGCAGCAATCTTCATAAAAGACGAGTCGCTTGAGTTGAAAGTTCTCGGCAATTACCTTTTTTAGAGAAAATTACCAGTCAATTTGATTGAATAGCGATCGCATAGACACACCAATTCAAGCGAGCTCTAGGAGCCGCTATATAAATTTGCCTGTGGCAAGCCGCGCTAAGCAGTCAATTTAAAAGCTTGCCAGTAGGACGAGCATGGGCAAAATGCCTGACTATCCAGATAACCCTGGTCTATTCAAGCGGCGAAAATACGTCAAGCAACAAAACTGCGATACCTCGGCCTATGCCTTTACCCTTTGGGGTATAGGTTGATCACGAGTTCCGTTTTTCGATTCGATTAGACCGCTCAACCTGTCATACGACTGTATTACAGGTATTACCTTCTGTGAATCTTATTTCAGATAGTTAAAATCAGCAACAAAGTCAAGCAAAGGTTATTAATTCTTAACTTAAGGAGAAGTAAATACTTTCAAAAGTTCTTTGTGAATCTGAAGATTATCATCATGGGGAGTAATTCACCATGCATTCCGGCAGCTTTCAGGACAAAATGAAGTTATACCCACCTGTAGCCTTTTTTTGAGGTTCTCCCTTCGGGTAGGGAAAAGGAGTCGCTTCGCTCTAGGGACAAGGAACCCAAAAAACCTTTCCCCCTTTCCTCACACTCTCTTGCGTCCCTTTTCCCCTGGAGAACTGCGGTTTCGGTCATAAGTAGGGTTGAGCCTCCTTACCTGATTCCCTGAGCCTTTAAGGCTACAACGTGGAATTTAAGGTTACTACTCCCATACTTCCAGCTCCCATGCGAGAAAAACCTGACATGTCTTCACTTCCTCCAGCCGCTCAGCGAGTTATCCTCACACTTCGCACTATCGGCAGGGTTTCTTTATGGCTTCAAGGCGTGCTAGGCGTCATCTCCATCCTCATTTTGGTCTTTGCGACTTTTAGCAGTAATATTGGTCGCCAAGCCCCTCCAGGCAGTAATCAAGGCACGGGATTTGGTGTCTTTTTTGCGATTTGTGGATTAGTCGCACTAGGGGGAGGCGTTTATTTTGCGTTTCGTTACACTCGCATTGCTCAACAGTTGCTACAGACTGGACGACCCACTAAAGCGGAAACGCTACAAGTCATCAGACTAGGACTGATTACCAACATGGCGGGTATGTTGTTAACTATTTTGGGAGCCTTCGCCACTATCGGCAGCCTCCTAGCTAAGTCTGTGTCTCAGTTTGGAGGCGCGTTAACGACGATTGACCCCAGCCGATTTGTGCAGCCAGCGGATTTGTTTGTCGTGCAAGCCAACACTAATACCATTGCAGCCCATTTTGTTGGAATTGCCGCTTCCTTGTGGTTGTTCAATCGCGTGAGCAAGTGAGAAAAATTATGAATTATGAATTATGAATTATGAATGGCGTGGACTTGCAGACTAAACGATGGCAGGTGTAGGTAAGTTAAGTTGATCGCGCAGAGGTTACTGTCGTGTTGGGGCGATCGCATTCCTCTTGTATCCTGTAGATTGGCACTATATCGCGAAAGTAAGGTGTTCCTGATGGAGCGCTATATGGAGCGAAAAGTGTCTTATGCGATCGCGCCAGGTAGTAGAGTAAACCCGTGCTTGACTTAAAGCTAATTCGAGAAAATCCCCAAAACGTCCAAGAGCTACTTGATCGACGTGGTATTGGTCAATATGACCTCCAGCCCATTTTAGAGCTGAATCAGCGTCAGCGGGAACTGGAAACCTCGCGCAGCCAGTTGCAAGCCCGCAGTAACGAAATTGGTAAACTCATTGGTCAAAAAATTAGAGAGGGTACCCCTCCCGATGCGCCAGAAATTCAGGCAATGCGGGAAGAGGGCAACGAAATCAAAGCTAAGCTAAGCGATATAGAACCCGAAGAAAAAGACATAAAAGCTGAGATAGATGCCCTCTTGCTTTCTATCCCAAACTTGCCCAACGAATCTACCGCTATAGGAAAGAGTGAGGAAGAGAATGTAGAGGTGCGGCGCTGGGGTGACGAATACCTTCCTCCCCAAGATGCCAAGATGCTTCCTCATTGGGAAATTGGCGAAAAGCTCGGGATTCTCAATTTTGAACGAGCGGTTAAAGTTGCTCAGAGTCGCTTTGTGAGTTTGGTGGGTGCTGGTGCGGCATTGGAACGAGCACTGATTAGCTTCATGCTCGATCAGCAAATCGCGGCCGGATACTTGGAAGTCATCCCGCCAATCTTGATCAATACCCAGTCTCTGACCGCTACTGGTCAGCTTCCCAAGTTTGCAGACGAAAGCTTCAGGTGTCAAAGCGATGATTTATGGCTTGCTCCCACGGCTGAAGTCCCGTTAACCAATCTCTACCGAGATGAAGTTCTCGAAGCCTCCCAACTTCCCATCTATCACTGTGCTTATACCCCTTGTTTTCGTCGGGAAGCGGGAAGCTACGGCAAGGATACAAGAGGATTGATTCGACTGCACCAATTTAACAAGGTGGAATTAGTCAAGCTAGTTCATCCGAGTACCTCTTTTGAAGAGCTAGAAAAATTAGTGCAGAATGCAGCCGCAATTTTAGAAGCGTTAAAGTTGCCCTACCGAGTTTTGGAACTCTGTACGGGGGATTTAGGTTTCTCCTCTGCCAAAACTTACGACTTAGAAGTTTGGTTGCCTTCTTCGGGCAAGTACCGAGAAATTTCCAGTTGCTCGAACTGCACGGACTTCCAAGCGCGTCGTGGCAATATTCGCTTTAAAGAGGCGGGTAAAAAAGGAACTCAATTTGTTCATACTTTGAATGGTTCGGGTTTGGCAGTGGGGCGAACAATGTCTGCAATTTTGGAAAATTATCAGCAACCAGACGGAACGGTGAAGATTCCGGAAGTACTGCAACCCTATTTGGGCAGAGAAGTACTGTAATCCTTGGGAAGCACCCAGGTATTGGGTATCACGCCCTACAATGAGAAGAAGTAAGCAAATGTTACAGTGAAGACTTAATATGTCAATTTTGGCGGCGATCGCAGTTTTGGCGGTTTTGATTGTAGTTCATGAGCTGGGTCATTTTTTGGCGGCTCGTCTTCAAGGAATCTACGCCAATCGTTTTTCTCTAGGGTTTGGCCCAATTCTTTGGAAGTATCAAGGGCCGGAAACGGAGTATGCCATCCGTGCCATTCCTCTAGGCGGTTTCGTAGGTTTCCCGGATGATGACCCGGATAGCGATATTCCTCCGAATGACCCAAATTTACTGCGTAATCGACCGATTTTAGACCGTGCGATCGTAATCAGCGCAGGTGTGATTGCCAACTTAGTGTTTGCTTACTTCCTTCTCGTAGTTCAAATGGGAACGGTTGGTATCCCCGACTTCAAGTACTCTCCTGGTGTACAGGTGCCTCTCATTGCCGCTGAAAGTAGTGCAGTGGCACAAAAAGCCGGGATTAAACCAGGGGATGTAATTCTAGGCGTCAATGGCAAACAATTGGGAGCGAGCGAACAAGCCATTACCTCCCTGATGAAGCAAATTCAACAATCTCCCAACCAAGCCTTAGAGCTGACAATTCAACGCAATCAGGACACGCTCTCACTCAAGGTAACACCGGAACTAGGCCAAGATGGCAAAGGAAAAATTGGTGTGCAACTCGCCCCTAACCGCGAGGTGATACGCAAGCGTGCTGGCAATCTTGCTCAAGCTTTCAGTACAGCAGCTGAAGAATATCAGAGAGTTGCCTTGCTCACCATTAAAGGCTTTGGGCAATTAATTAGTAACTTTGGCGAAACAGCAGAGCAAGTGTCTGGGCCAGTGGCGATTGTTGCCATTGGAGCAAATATAGCTCGTTCTAATATTGCCGATTTGTTTCAGTTTGCCGCTTTAATTAGCATCAACCTCGCGATTATTAATATCTTGCCTTTACCAGCGCTAGATGGGGGTCAGTTGGCGTTTTTGTTGATTGAAGGCGTTCGCGGTAAGCCTTTGCCGACTGAAATCCAGCAGAATATTATGCAAACTGGATTAGTACTGTTACTCGGCTTGGGTATTTTCTTGATTATTCGGGATACCGCTAACTTAGTTCCTCCGGGTTGGGTACAAAATTTATTCCAGTAGTTTTGAGTTAGGGGTTAGAAGTGACTAACCACGATTACTAGAAAAACTTTAGATTCTTCAGATAGGCTCCAGCGCATCAGTGTTGGAGCTTTTTTATCAGTAGACCTAACTTGAAAATAGGAGTCAGGAGTCAGGAGTCAGGAGAAATTGATTTTCATCTATTTGTTTGCAAAAGTATTTTTTTGATAGCGTTTGCGTAGCATGGTGCGATAGCAGCATAGCGGTAGCGAGTTTACGAGCGTCTGCCGTTTGCGTCAATTCTTGTCTACTGTTCCCCGTTAAGGAGTTTCCTGTTCCCGACTTCTACAAGAAGTCTAGTGAAGTGCGTGGAATTCTAAACCATTGTTCCAATTTCTGCTGGTTCTTCGCTCTCTTGCTTTGGCACCTCAGAACGAAACAGGGGAATCGCGGCTACAGCGATGAGTAATTGTCCAATGCTAAAGATGGCCAGTGCTGAATTAAAGCCTAGAAGTAGAGCTTCACCAAACAATAAACTACCGATTCCGAAGCCGGTAAATAGGGTGAAAACCTTAAGTCCCATAGTTTGCCCCAAGCTTTTTTCATTGCCCAAGTCCGTTACAATTCCAGCAAACAAGGGTTGAGTCAAGTCGTAACCAAGGGATAACACGAGAATTGCTACTGTTGTCCCAGTCAAAGGAATTGGAAATATCATCGCAGCAGACGCGATCGCAGCCATAGCCAATCCCAGTGGAATCAGCCATCTCCGTCCCCATCGATCTACAGCTTTCCCAATTAAGGCGCTAAACAACAAACCTGGAATTCCATATCCAAAAATGGCTAGTCCAATACCAACCTCCCCTAGCTGATAGCGTTGAGATAGGTAGAGTCCCAGCCAAGTGTAAACTCCAGAATGAAAAATACCGTTTAGGAAGACATAACCATAAGTCCGCCGACCGCGCCAAGTAGACAATACACTGCGATAACCTGCAAAAATTTGCCGAATCGATGGCACAGATGTCACTTTGGGAGCATCAAACAACGCTCCATAACGATGCAAGCGCCAGAAAACCAGTGCCATAGCAATTGCAGTGCCAATAAATAGCATTTGCCAGCTCACAAACGGCTCCAAAATTGCGCCGCCTGCTGAACCCAATGCCATGCCGCCTTCCATGGCAGCGAACACTAAGCCAAGTTTACTTCCCCGTTGATTGAAGGGAAACAAATCACCGATTAAAGCGAAGGTTAGGGGAATCACTCCACTAGCACCCAGCCCAGTCAACAACCGCCAAATAATCATTTGTGTTGCTGATTGTGCCGTCGCAGTTAGCGCTGTGAACAGAATGAAAATCAATAGCGAAGCCCGCATCACAGGCCAACGCCCAAAGCGGTCTGAAATCAATCCATAGAATAGAGCCGCCAAGGCATAGGCAAGCATATAGACTGGAACGATTAGACCAATTTCCTGCTCTGAAACCTGGAAAACCTCTGAGAGGCGGGGAATAAGCGGGGCAATCATATAGCCCTGAAGAAAGATTAACCCTGCTGCTACTGAGAGTAACCAGAGAAGATGCTTGTGCTTTTGTAATCTCCTCTTTAAGTCTATTTCTTCTACATGGTGAGAAGGGTAATCAGACATGAGATAGATGCCTCATCAAAAAGGGTCATTGTTGAGGGGTAATACCCACAAATATTTAAAAATTGCAGCAAAATTTGACCGCCTCTTAAGCAAAAGGGAGGCAACGTCTCGATATTAGGCTGAGTTATTTATGCAATATTTACATTTTTTTTATGCATTTATTGCATTATCGTTACATTGTACCGATAACTCAAGTATTTGCAAAACAGGAAAGAACACAGATGTATCATCTGTTCGATTACATCTGTTAATCAGGTAAAAAGGACGCAGACAACCTTTACCCTTTCCCTCTTAACCCTCTTCCTTGAATTCTCGCGACTCGTTTTCCCCTTCTCTCATTCTGGTTTCGGTCAGTTGCAACTCAAGTCCAACTCGAAGGAGAGCAAGTCGTAGTGCTTGATTAATCGGCATTCTCTGCCGTCCTAACTCCGGGTTAATGTTAGCCACCTGTTGAGATAGCATCGCCATGTTGGGGGATTCTATTCCATTAGCGATCGCAGCAGCAGCAGTTGCTATAATTTCTGGCATTATTGCTTTATGACGGGCACAAGCAATGAGTTCAGGTTGACCGAACTTGTTAGTTGCTGTAGACCAACCAAACAATCGACAAACAGTAGGCCGCATTTGATAAGCCTGACAGCGACCATTTTCTGGTATGAGTGGGTCAGGTTGGTAAAACAAGCAAGAATTGATTTCCTTTTCCTTTGTTGTTCGCTCTATCCAAATCTCTCCCTCTCCCCGACGAAAAAGCTCAAACGCTAGTGGCAGCATTTCCAGTGGTGTCGCTTCTACATGAGGACTAGTGCAGCACCAACCGCAACCACTGGGACAATGCAATTGAGTCTTTGCCAAAAACGCATCTATAAGTTGATCCATTTGAGCATACAACGTCATCACTTCAGAGGCGAGAGCTTGGTTCATATTGGCAGTTCAATTCGTTAAGTACTGATACGCAGTTCCTGCCAAAACGTTGCAATCAGGATTTGTTGTGACTATAGAGTTTTCTCAGATCAGGGACATGAACGCTGTGGGAGTAATTAATTGTAAAAAGTCCCCAAACTCCTAGTTAGCGAATCGTCCGTTGTATGTGAGCTGTAGTAACGATTGCTCTTCTTTGTGTGTGTGATATATTTTGTGTATATCAGTCAATTTCCTTGACGATAGATAGTATAGGAAATATAAAATAATTGCAAATTAATTAAGTTTAATTCTATTGTTTATGCTTAATTTTTCAAATTATTTTATTGAGTATTTATTAAAAAATACATTTTATGGCATCAACATTATTTGACTTTTATTCAAATGTTGGTTCAAGGTATGTCAATGAATTTAAAATAAGCGTAATCCATAGTATTAGCCTAATAATATTAACAACAATGATTTATTTTACTGTATAATAGCAAAACAAGTGAATTATACGACATAAGCGATACAATAACCAGCCAGTAATCGGGAATAAGTCTGACGAGCAGAATGAAATGTAGAAATTAAATGGCGACAGGAATCCCACGAAAAAGTAGCAAAAGAGAGGGAATAGAAACCTTTTCAAAAGATAGCAATAAAAATTCTTTCAGACTAGAATATGAAGGCAAATCTTCTGTAGAAGATATCCTGAATACAACTCCAGCACAGCTAAACTGTGTCATTGAAGTTCCAGGCAAGCCAATCAATAAATTGATTTATGGAGATAATCTGCGAGTTCTTCGTAGTTTACTAAACGATGGCAATATTGCTGGGAAGGTTTGTCTTATATACATCGATCCACCCTACGCTACAGGCTCACATTTTGCCTCTCGAAAACAGGCCCATGCTTACAAGGATGTGCTGGAGGGTGCAGAGTATCTAGAGTTTCTGCGAGGCCGTCTTATCTTAATGCGCGAACTCTTAGCCGAGCATGGATCTATCTACGTGCATTTAGATGAAAATATGGCTTTTCATGTAAAAGTCTTAATGGATGAAATCTTTGGTAGTAAAAATTTTCGCAACTGGATAACTCGAAAAAAATGCAATCCCAAGAATTACACAAAAAATCAATATGGTAACATTTCTGACTATATTCTTTTCTATACAAAAACAAGTAAATACGTTTGGAACCAACCTTTTGAGAGCTGGACAGAAGAAACCTCAAAAAAAGAGTATTCTTATATAGAAAAGGAAACGGGAAGGCGTTATAAAAAAGTACCTATTCATGCGCCTGGAGTTAGAAACGGAGAGACAGGAAAACCCTGGCGAGGTATGATGCCCCCGCCTGGAAAGCATTGGCAATACACTCCTAGTACTTTGGATCAAATGGACGCACGCGGCGAAATTTACTGGTCGCCCAATGGGAATCCACGAAGAAAAGTTTATTTAGATGAAAGCAAAGGGATACCGATACAAGATATCTGGCTTGACTTCAAAGATGCTCATAATCAAAATATCAAGATTACAGGTTATCCCACAGAAAAAAACGCAGACCTTCTCAAACGCATTATCATGGCATCATCAAATCCAGGAGACTTAATTCTCGATGCTTTCGCAGGTAGTGGCACAACATCAGCGGTAGCCGAAGAGCTAAATCGAGAATGGATTGCTATAGACAACGCTCCTCTGGCTTTAGAGACGATTGTATGGAGATTAGCAAAAGGTACAGAAGTCATGGGTGATTTTTTAAATGGAAAAGGTAATCAAAAATCCAAGCAAATACCTCTACTAGATCTAAACAGAGTCTTACATAGTGGTCTAAACATTTATGTTGAGGAAGCCCCTGACTTAGAGATAATTGCAGATATATATTTTAAAAAGTGGAATAGCTTACTCAACTCTCCAATTGCTGCTGAGCAAATCTTGCTTTAAGCATCATGAGTAGTGAAATTGTAGCTGGGGAGCGATCGCTCTTTTCGTTGCCCAAGAGGGGAGGTGCGTGAAGCGTTAGGTGTCCCGCACCCGAATCGCTCCGCACAAAATTCATTCCAGGAGATGCAGGCGATGCGAAGAGGGCGCTAAATATAACTTCAAATCACTATTCTCCAGCTAACCGTAAAATTTCTGCATACAAAGCGTCCCGAATCCAGAAACTATTGGCTCTTAAATCATCTAAAATAGGCTGTACTAACGGAATTAATCCTTGTTGTTTAGCGGCTAACACTATTCCTAAAAGTCCAGTCACTTGCAAGCCTAATTGAATGGCTTCATTTCTACCTCTTCGTTCGTCAATAATCAAGCGCTCTGCATTAATCTCTACTGCTAGGGTAATTGCTTCTGCTTCATCTAGATCTAAATTGGTTTGTAAGCTTGCTAGCAGAACTTGATTTCATGCCACTTATCCCGGCGAGGATTGTAAAGCGGAACGACTTCGCCCGTCTCTGGATCGATTGAGGCGATATCGCTTCCCTTATGTTTGTTGCACAGCGTACATGAGAGCGCCAAGTTATCAGCTTCGGTTAATCCGCCATGTTTTTCAGCAATGATATGGTCTATTTCGTGAGGAGCGAATGCAGTTGCTTCAGAAATCAGGCAGTATTCACAGCATCCTTTAGCGCGATCGCAAACGAGGCGTCGTAGCGCAGATGGAATATAAGTGCTGCTCATTCCTGACTCAATTCCTTGAGTTTTAGGTATGCTTTCGCCTTGGCCATGCGGATTAAGTGTTCAAGGTATTGATATTGTTCCCAAATCTGTGACTCAGTAGGCGTTAAACCTTGGGTGCGGTTCTTCTCTAAGAGACTAGTAATCTGAGTTTGCAAGCTTTCAGAGGGACGCAGAGCAATAATTTCTTCGGGTGTGGGGAGTGTGGCTAGAAATTCCAATACTTCGGCTACACCTGTAAATCCTGTTTGAGAACTTGCGTTCAACTCCCGCAGTCCCAATTCCAAGATTTGCGGTAGTTTGTCTTCTAGCAAACTCAGTCGCGATACGAATTCTTCGGGGAGATCGAGCGTAATCTGCATGATGACCTCTCTGAGGCTTTGGAATCACTATAACAACTGTGAGAAGTCCCTTTCAGCAGAATCTTGGACAAAAAGCGATCGCTCTTTTCGTTGCTGTGACCAGAGGTGCGATCGCAGAAGTAGCATAAAACAGGTCTTGTGTACACTGTTTAAGACTCTAGTGAGCAGTGTTCATCCTACCTGACTTTAGATTTATCTGTTCAGCCTTGAGCTGCTTAATATAAGCACGTATATGCTCGATTATTTCTTGAAACTGCTTCTTGGTGATAAATATTTCATCGCCTTCCTTATACCATTTTAATAAGGTACACTTCTCAATCGTTGGTAAGGCAATCGCTTTGTGGTGAATAATCGATATCCGGAGTAATCGAATATCACCCATTATAGGTTCCTTCAGCTCATTTTTTTCCTTGCCCAATAACTCTGCTATTTTATTTCGATAATAATCTTCCCAATATTGGTAAATGGAAATTAAGCACATATTTCCAATAAATCGAAAATTATTTCCAGCTTTCGTATTTCTTGATATTACTTCAGCAAAAGGTGCTGAATGCTCAACTTTAGCTCCTGGAGAATCTGGGTTGGTGTCTCCATAGGAAAGCCTTGTACTAGGGGAGCTATTTGGCTCTATCTCTCGTAAGCGAGATTGGTAGATATCGAAACCGATTGTGGCATCCGTGTATACTCCCACAATCATGTTAACAATTTCTTCAAACTCAAAAATAGGATTAGTGTTCATGAAAATCCTAAGAGGGAGATGAGTGTTTCACTCTATCACTACCTAACCACTGGCGGTTTGCTGATTCAACGTCTAAAAATTCTTCTATACCACGCCTTTCATTATCACCAATTTCACTTTTAAATCTAGCTATAAATGCTTCCTTAAGTCTGCCATTTGCGCTTTCAACAAGGGTATGCATTCGCTTCACTAGTTCATAAATAAATTTATTTGATAGCACAATATTTCTCCCAGAATATTTGCTAAGTTGATTATTTTTTTGTGAATCAGGCTTAGTAATTGTTGCGGCAGTATGAACTATCGAATGTCGTAACTGCCACAAGCAATTCAAGTCTTTTATATCTTCATTTGAAAAAAAATTGAGATTATCAAATCCAAAAGCTCGAATGTAAGCGTTGACTTTTTCTGGTTCGTGCCATCCCTTTAAACTATCAGCTAATAAAACTCCTGTAAATGCACTATCCCCTCTATAGCCAAGGAGATGAATCAAATCAATTTGAATGATACCTTGATTCCATCGATTATCTAGAAATCGGAAAAATTGATTTGGATTAAAATCATTAAGATATATACTTCTTTCAAAAAGCCCAGCAAATAAGTATTTTTGATAGGTTTCAAAATGACCCATTAAAAGAGCCAAATGAGAATTAACGAGATGCTGAATTATAAGCAAACTATCGGGGGTTAATTTATTATTGTTATTTTCTATCTTGGGAAAGTAATGCTTACAGTGTTCTATCGAATCTTTAGCATCTATACAAAATTTCAGGAAAGCAGTAGCAGGACATTTTATATAATCTTCATGTTTCAAATGTCCATCAACTTCATTAAGAAATAAATATTCTTCTACTTCTTTTTCTCCAAGCATACAAATTCCTATTGAAGACTTGACTGTATTCTAAGTGGTATCTATTGGAGATGGCAAGTGCAACGTGCAACGGTGTAAAGGTGGTAGTCATACTATAAACTCCAAACAGAGCAGCAAAACATCCTCTTTTATCGCCTACCCTCTTTCCACTCTTTCCCACCTGGTAGCTGAACTAAATTTTCATCAATAATTGCTGGTAACGTCTTTGCCGAATGTTCATACGTTAAATCAAGCAATCTCTGAGCCGTCATAATTATCTCTGCTCTATCCACCAACTCTGACAATTGAAATGAATTATAGGCACCATCCAGAACTTCCACACTTGCCGGACGAATTGCCGCCTCAATTGCCTCTTCTAGAAAAGGCTCCCATTCATCTTGCTTGATGTAGTAAGACGTTTTATTCTCTTTGAGATTTAATTTTTGAATTTGTCGGAGCGAATCTGAAATTGAAGCTACCCAAGAATTGGTTAAACGCTGCTCAATTTGGTTTTTAATCAAGTGAACCAGCATCCTGACAAGAAAAGATTCGATGTTACGGAGGATTGCTTGTTTACTCATCCCCTCTAGCTCATCCACGATCGCCAAAGCATCTGCATAGCGTCCTTCTAAGATGCTAGTTCTTAGGTCGATTAGTTCTTGAGTCATAAAGGCTACCTTCACAGATAAGCGCTAATATGCTGAATATAGCATTCAGTCACTTCGTTAGAATAAGCGATCGCATTTCCCCAACAATCCCCAGCAATTCAGATCCCCGACTTTTTAGAAAAGTCGGGGATCTCACCTTTCACAAGAGTATTTTTTAGCGTTCAGCAGGCTTTAGCTCTTCTGCTTTACTGGTAGGAACCGGAAAGCGGAAAACCGCAAAAATCGCCCTTGCTGTAAACAAGAACATCGTCATCGCACCAACGGCAAAAATAATATCACCCGGAATCCGCAACCACACCGTCCACCGCATCCAAGGACTCGTAATCACCTCAGCACTGCGGGCAAACCAAGTACCATGATTAATCGACTCCGATAGCTGATAAAAGCCATTCGGAATCAGCCCAAAAACCATCATCACGACTAAACCACCATTGATTGCCCAGAACGAAAAGCGCAGTAACTTTTCATTCCACGCTTGTTCTGGCACAAATTCTCGCAAGGAAAACAACATTAGCGCTATTGCCAAACAGCCATAAACCCCAAACAAAGCAGAGTGAGCGTGAATTGGCGTTGTATTTAGCCCCTGAGAATAGTACAGAACAATCGGCGGATTAATTAAGAAGCCGAAGACACCTGCACCGATTAAATTCCAAAAACAGGTAGCGATAAAAAATCGCAACGGCCAACGGTAAAATCCTTCAGCTTCCTTGGATAGTTTCAGCGTCTGCAACACCTCGAAACCAATCAATGTTAGAGGCACCACTTCCAAGGCTGAAAAAACTGCTCCTGTTGCGGCAATAAACGACGGTGTACCAGAGAAATAAAGATGGTGCAGCGTCCCCATTACACCACTACCCAAATACAAAATCGTAGTGAGATAAGTCGCACGCAATGCCGAAGATTTCTTGAGGAATCCCAACTCACTGCACAAATAGGCAATCACAACCGTTGCAAATACCTCGAAGAATCCTTCAACCCATAGGTGAATTACCCACCAGCGCCAATACTCAGCAATACTCAAAGGCGTGTGATTGGTGTACATCAATCCCACCGAGTAAAACAGGGGAATAGTAATCGCACTGTAGAGGAAAAAGTGACTCAACCCCGTAGGATTCTTCTCCTTTTTCAACGCAGGCTTGAAGGCACGATACATCAGCCACAGCCAAAATGTCATGCCACCAATCAGCAGAATTTGCCAAACTCGTCCTAATTCGATGTACTCATAGCCTTGGTGTCCCCAAAGGAAGCTTTGTTTTACATCCAAAACTCCAGTGATTGCCTCCCAAGTTCCAATCATCGAACCGACAACAACAACCGTTAATGCCACCAGAAGAACAACATTACCCAGTGCTTGATTTTTGGGTTCAAACTGACCGAAACGAGGGGCAAAATACAGTCCTGCTGCTAACCAGCACGTTGCAATCCAAAAGATAGCTAATTGTAAGTGCCAAGTACGAGAAGCTGCATAGGGGAGAAAATCACTCAAAGGAATTCCGTAAAATCCTTCCGCTTCTACTGCATAGTGAGCCGTGAACATTCCCATGATAATTTGCACTAAAAATAGTGCCATTGCTACGCCAAAAAATAGCGAAGTTACTTTTTGGCTAGGTGTGGGAATTGCCACAGCAGGACGCGCCGGAACTGGGAGGACATCATCGGCTTTTTCTTGACTCAGGTAGACGAACAAAAATGCCCCAATTCCAGCAATGAGAATAATGATTGACACAATTGACCAGATGATAAATTGCCCCGGTGGCTCGTTACCAACTAAGTCATCATGAGGCCAATTTGCCGTGTAAGAAAAAGGCGCATTCGGTCGATTCGCTACCGCTGCCCAAGCTGTCCAAGCAAAGAAAGATGTGACATCCCGAATTTGGGTATCGTTTTTAAACCAATTACTCGGAATCGATTGAACTGGAGAACCTTCGATTAATAACTGGTGATAATCTTGGAAAACCTGTTTTAATCCTTGAGTTTGAGCATTCGTTAAGATTAATTCGTGGGTTTCGGGTTGGTAACGATTGGTCTTAAACTGTTCAGTAACTCGTGCTTCTAAACTCGCTCGTTCTGGAGCAGGTAAAGCCTCTAAATCATCCTGGGAAAAATCAGGATTATTGTTGTATAAAACCCCAGCCGTTGCTAATCCCCAACGGTGGAGAACATCAGCACTCCAATCAGGGGCAAGATAGCTTCCATGTCCCCAAATACTACCAATATGCTGACCCCCACGAGCCAAATATATTTCTTGTCCAGCTTGAATTTCTGCCTGAGTCATGACAACTTCTTGCTGGGGAGAACGCACGACTTCTGGTACGGGTGGCGCATTCTTCCAAATGATTGCCCCTGCTGCTAGTAAGGCAGTAAAGGCAACGAGGCAAATGAGTACTAACCAGGCAGGTAAACCGAATCGATATTTTTTATTTGCCGTTTCCGTTCCGGCAGCAACTATTGTGGTGTTGGCCATAGCCCAACCTCCAAAATTTGAACAAAACTCTTTAAAATTCGTTAAATTGTTTCTGAGTTAACAGACAAATTGCTACTTATCTAACACTATCGATAGCTCTCTTAAGAGAATTCGTCTAACTTTCTTAGCATCTCTTAAGCTTTTGCCAAGATTACTGTAGTCCAGCTTACAAACACCATTAAAAAAAAGTTAATTGATTCAGATTTTCCTAGATATAAGATGGGCACTGTACAGGAACGATAAAATCACTTTTTTAACTTCTGTAGGCATTGCCCACCCTACGGTTAGTGAGAATACTGCAAGTTGGCGTTCAGCTAAATTGTGGTTAAGTGAGCTGGTAAGAGTGAGAGGGCAACAAGGGTGAGAAAACTCAAAGCTGTTCCTGTTTCAATCATCGCTACCCATTGAATTTTTGCAATACAATACCACTTCTGATAGAGGGCAATGATGCCAAATTTAAGCAGCGCTAATCCAAATGCTAAAGCTGCGAATAAGGAGAGCCAATTGAAATAGTAGAGGGTAGCAAGAATCAAAGTTGCGATCGCATGATAAATTACTCCCGGTACAGGAGAGCTAGTCTTCGTTTTCCGCAGCTTGACGGTAAAAATGGTGCTGGAAAAGTAGAGTGCGTTCAGTATCCATAATCCCAGCGCAGTCGCTGAAATTGTGCCAGTGGTTGCCGCGTAGGCGAGAGGAGCAGCAAGACAAACGGCTGCAAAGGTAATCAGTTCATTGAAAATAGATTTTTGCTCTCGATGGAGAACACAGGCGGCATCCGCAACGAGTGCTGCAACTGCTCCGAAGTACAGCCAAAGCAGTACAGGAGAATGAAGATAGAGCCAAAATGCGATCGCAACTGACACAGCCGAGTATACCCCACCCCACACCAGAAAACGAGGCTTGAAACTCCGCCGTTGCTTGAGTTGTAGGACAATGGGATGTTCAGCCTGAAAGGCAAAGAAAGCACATACTAATGCCAGTGTAGTAGAGAGAGTCCAAGCTTGCGCTAAAGCTGCTCCGGTGAGAAACGATACCAGCAATATCACATAAACCCCATGTTCGTGGGAAAGTGTTGGCTGATACCAGGCTTGAGAGTTAGATTTAGCAGTGCTTTTAGCCGATACAGGCTTTTCTATTACGGCATTGATGGCTGGCTGAGTCATAGACTCCATCTGCTCCCTAGATGATACTGTTACATAGCTACTGGCAAACACTCGGCATCACGAGCAGCAACAACTAAAACAAGACAAAGAGCGGCAATTGCCTTTTGCCATTCCTGCCGTACCCGCTCATCTTCAATCGCATCAAATGTTGCTACCAAAGGAGGAATAGAACGCTCTAAAGCAGGTCGAGGAACTGGTTTATGTAACTCAACTAAGCGAGTCAAACTTTCAGTATTGTTGAGGAAACTAATCACCCATTTTGTTGTATGGTTTGGGCTATCAGGAACCCGCTTTACACCTAACTCATTTTGTAGCCAGTTGTAAAAAGGAGGTAATTCTTTAGCTAAAACAACCCCTGCCGTTGGTAAGGTTTCTTTGAGGAGGGCAGTATCTAAACTACCTAATAATTCATTCACTTGAGGCAAGTGTAGAAAATCTTGCAAGCTGCTTGATAGAAGTCTTTCCAACTCAGTTGGAGACAGTTGCAGGTGTTGAGAAAAAATTGTCCGCATTAACAAATCCAAGCTATAACTATAGAACAACTGGCAAATGCGCTAAATGCCTGAAACGTTACCAGTTCAAGAATGATAAAAAAATGAAACCATGACCACTAATTTTCTATATCTTAGTGTTGGGTTTCAGATAGGGTGAGGAGAAAAGCTAGATTTTGTGCAGCTTTTAAAGCGTGGGGCGCATTAGCCTTCATGAAGACGAAGATTCCCGGTTCTAGCTGAATATCTTCTCCCTCTAAAGTGAGAACTCCCTGCCCTTCAATAACATTGATAACTGCATTGCGAGTTGAAGTATGTTCGGAAATCTCAGTGCCAGCGGCAAGGCAAAACAGAGTGTGCTGACAATTGCTGTCTTTGAGGATAGCTTTACTAAGTACTCCGTCGGCAGGATATTCAATTCGTTCTTTGAGTTGGAAGGAAAATGATGAATTCGCTGTAGTTGTAGTAGTCATGATGAAAAGTTAGAGACAATTACTTATCGCTCAACTGCAACTGCATAAAGGGCGATATAACCTAAATCTTGTTGATGTTGATGAAAGGCACGGCGCATTTGTAAAACGCGATCGCGAATGGGTGCTTTTGTTAAAACATTCCAGAAAATTCGAGCCGTATTCACAATTCCTTCATCCTGAATCATTTGAATGGGGTTGAGCAATCCCATCGCTCCGGTTTGATATTGCTGTACATTGAGTCCAGCTTCTTGGCAGGCTTTCTTCCAGTTTTCTACCGAGAGCGGTGCAGCATTCATCCGAATCACCTGTGATAGCATGCGATGAACGTCTTCCTCATGGTTGCAAGCTAACATCTCATCCGACAAAAACTTACCTCCTGGTTTGAGTTTGTTGCGAATACCGCGCAAAATATTGGCTTTACCCGCAGGGGATTGCATGGTGAGTATGGCTTCTGCCAAGACGTAATCAAACGTTCCGGGAACCGTATCGAGTTGAAAAATATCGCCCTCGATAATTTCCACTTGTCCTTCTAACCCAGCCGCACGGATATTCTCTCGTGCGCGTGCCACACTATCGGGATTTTTCTCAACGCCGACAACCCGGACATTAAAGCGCTGAGCAAGTGCGATCGCACTATAGCCAAAACTCGACGCCAGTTCTAATAGCGTCTCTCCAGGTTGAAAATTTGCCCACTCAAACAACTTTTCTGTTGCAGCACGTCCGCCTGGTCGTAAAATCTTCTTGCCTGCTGCTGCTAAGATTTGATGACCGGGTGCTGATTTAAAGTTAACGGTAGTGTTGGTCATCTAAGTGCAAGTTCCTGAATCGTCACTACCCTTATGGTGCTAAAAGTTTTCCAGAAAGTCTCTGAGCTAGCTCATATTTGTTCCTTTTTGCGTACTCAGCAAATTTTGCCGCGACTATCAGTACTTTGGGGATTAGTGCTGGTTTTACTGATAGGACTATTTACCTTCACCCCAGAACCAGCAGCAGCTATCTTGCGGCAACACCAAGACGCACCCGGAGTCATGCGCTACCACTCCCAGCAATCTTTACCCGATGAATCAGGAAATGCTTGGCAGGTGATTTTGTTCAAAGAAATTACACCCAGTCAACCGACACGCTTCAACTTACGGTTAGTTGGCTTCCCTGGCATTGCAGAGGTTTCTCACCCCCAATTGTTGGAAATGATCACAGCAGGGGGGAAAGTACTCACAGCACCCGATGTCTTTCCTCAAGCCGCACCCGCTCCCAATGTGGGACAGTATGATTTCACCGATGTCTTGCATCGATTACAAGCTGATGAATCGCTAACCGTCTCTATTCCTTTAAAAGGCGAAAAAACTCTTGGCTTAGAAATTCCTCAATCCCTAATCACCGAATGGCAATGGTTAGCTACGGAGATTCAATAGTAGCAAGTCAGAGGAAAACCAATAAAGCGACAGAAAGTGTCTTTACCTCAAGCCAGGAGCATTGATGTCCGAAGTTCCCTTTTCCCTTTCCCCTTTCCCCTTTTCCCTGCCCGAAGGGCGTAAAGTCGATCGCTCAGGAGTAGGATAAATGGGGTCTTGATCCAGTTTCCCCATGCGCTCAGGAGACCAGTAGCGAATTGCAGCTTTACCAATAATATTCTCGCGAGGGACAAAACCCCAGTAACGACCGTCGTAACTAAAATCTCGATTATCGCCCATCACGAGATAAGAGTTCGTAGGTACGGTGACAGGGCCCCAGTAATAGCTCTGATTTTCAACGATATATCGTTCTGGCAAGAGGCGATCGTCAATGTACACCCGTCCCTGTTTAATTTCGACTCTCTCTCCCGGTACACCAATGACTCGCTTGATGAGAGTATCCCGGATATTTTTCTGTTTGAGCTTCTCGGTAGGGGAAAATACAATGATGTCTCCTCGTTCCGGGTTTGACCAACGATAACTTAGCTTATCAATCAGTAAGCGATCGTTAACTTCCAGAGTCGGTAGCATCGACCCAGACGCAACATACCGCGATTCGGCAACCAGGATATGAAACCCAAAGGTAAAAAGTAAGCTCAGTCCTACTGTTTTTACTCCCTCTATCCACAAATTGTTGCGGTTTAGTTGAGGAGGGTTGTTAGAATCTTGATTGTGCCAACGATGCATAAGCATTAGTGGAGTAGGGGTGAAAGGCTGAATGGATGGGTGTTAAACCGTGCTACACAGTAGTAGCACTAGGGTTGTTCACTTCTTGACGTGAGTAGCAGGAGTTATGCTCCTCTAGAAATTTAAAATCATTGAGTTTCATCAATCCCTGACATATCAGCACGGTTTTTTAAGTTTTCCTGGGCGTGCCTTACCAATCAGAATATAGAGATACATCGGTTAGCTACCCCTAAAGAATTGGCTTCAACTGGCACAAGCATCTGCCCTATAGTGAGCACAGTGCCACGTTTAAAAAATCTCAAGGCTTTGACCAATGCTACTAACCTCGGTGTATTATTTTCAGGGCGATATCAGTAACAGAGATTGGTGTCAAGTCTGCCAGATGAGTGTTACAAAAGAGTCAAATTATATCAGAATGGTTCGTCAGGGCTCTTAAAACTGATTTACCTCACTAAGGTGGACAATTGATTAAATGTAGTTTTGAATGAATGAGCGAATATCAAGTTGGCAACAACGACCACCCACCCTAACCGAGTAGATGGCGTACTAACCCAATTATGAAATATCGAAGTGAGGAGTAGAGAGAGTGCATCAGTTCCCATTATTGATGATTCAGTTGCAGTGGAGAGGTAAGGGCAATGAGTGATGGTATGGCTTTCCTGACAGGAGCTGCCTTCGCTGGGGTGGCGGTTCTGTTTTTGATGAAGGGAGGAGCAGGAGCGAATCTTGGGGCGACAAATGTACCTGCCCAGATCCCACCCGTTACACCTCCCAATACAACCAATCCTTATAATCCCTACGGGACAACACCCCAGGCGCAGCCTACAATGTCACCGGGTGCTATTCCTTACAATAATTATGATCCGCAGCGATTTGAGGCCGATCGCTTAAAGGCAATGTTGGATCAGCAACGTGCTGAAACAGAGCAGCTCAGAGCTCAACTGCAAAGTCAGCAGCAGCTGATTCAGAAGCTCACCGCACAAACCGATGCCAATGCCAATGGTTTGTTTGCACAAGCTCAACCCGTACCTGTTGATCAAGTTCAACAGCAAGAAAATCCGATGCTTTCAGGCTTAGTCTGGGCGCTAGGAGGTATGGCAGTTACTGTGAGTGGTGGTGTTGTGGTCATTGGGGCACTATCAGTGCTGTCACGGCAGCAGCGATCGCCTCGGACAACCTATGTGGTACAACACCCCTCTTACACGGCGCTGCCTCCTACCATCAACGCTAGACGCCGAGCGGAGTATATGCCGCCAGTGGTAGAGAGACAAGTCGAGCATGTGGACTACGACTAGGGCATCAATTCAATAGCCATTTCGTGGTAATCGGTACAGGATCTGGAAAAGCTGAGAGAGCTGGAGGGTTGGGGGATCTGGAAATTTAGGGATTTTCAGTAGATGCACAAATAAAATAATCTGTCAACGTTTATTACTGGAATGCTTCTCTCGGCAAAGAGGCAGTATGCGGAGCGCCCTTTAGGATAGCGTTCCGCAGTAATTGGCTCTGTTTTTGCTAGCGATTAACGCTGCTCATATCGGGGTAGCGATCGCCAGCCGCAATGTCTTTGGGCGCAACTTCATCAAAGCAGTCACGTTCGGCTTGGGTTAGTGTAATCTCAGTTGCAGCAACATTCTCTTCAAGGTACCTGCGGCGCTTAGTTCCGGGAATGGGTACAATATCGTCTCCTTGTGCCAGTAACCGAGCGATCGCTAATTGACTGGGTGTAACCCCTTTCTCGGCTGCGATTTCTTGCACGCGATCGACTAATTGCAGATTTTTCTGGAAGTTCTCGCCTTGAAATCGGGGTGAATGCCTACGGTAGTCATCAGCAGCTAAATCTTCTAAACTCTTAATCTGTCCTGAGAGAAATCCCCGGCCCAACGGACTGTAAGCCACAAAGTCAATGGGCCATACATATCAGCCGTATCGAGCAAGGTGACGTCTAGTTCTAGCGCACGATGAATGGTAGTAATGGATTCAGCTTCATCATCCCTGCCACTGTAAAACTCAGACATTCCCATACATCCGAGTCCGAGTTCTAAAACAATCAATCCTTGACTTCCGAGTTGACGGGTTTTTATGCTCTTTAGTAATCATAATTAACAAAATCTAGCCTATAACTGAATCCACCGTTGCATTTTCTGCGTTTTGTTGTAGGATTAAAACTCTCTCCAGATATCGATTATTTAACGATTTTGTAATACAGAAACCTGAGCGATTTAAAGGCAAACAGCCCCCAGCAAACTTAAATTTTTCCCAGGATGGATGATTAATCTGCTTGAGAGTATTACGGATGGTGTTGCCATTTACGACCAAGAATGGCGCATCACTTTTCTGAATCAACGAGGAGCGCAGATTTTAGGGCAAACGCCGGAACAGTTAATCGGCCAGAACGTTTGGGAGATTTATCCCGAGGCAGTTGAGTCAAAATTTTACCAAGAATTTCACCGAGCTAGAAATGAGCAGGCTGCGGTTCACTTCCAAGAGTTTTATGCTCCTCTCAGCATTTGGTTTGAGGTTCATGCTTACCCCTCTGGGGAGGAGTTGATTGTCTTATACCAGGACATTACCTCGCGCAAGCAAAGGGAAGAAGTACAGCAAAAAGCGTATGGAGAATTAGAAAACCGACTTTTGCAGCGGACGCTTAAGCTGTCGCAAGTTGGAACCTTATTGGAAATGCAGACAGCGGCGCGTCTTAGGGCGGAGACAGCGCTGCAAGCAACCAATGAGCAACTTGCTACTATCTTTGAGCGCATTACTGATGGTTTCTGTGCAGTAGACACAGAGTGGCGCTACACTTACGTCAATCGCAAAGCCGAGCAAATTTTACAGAAGAACCAGACAGAGCTTTTGGGAAAAAATATCTGGGAGGTTTTTCCTCAAACGCGAGACTCTACCTTTTACAAACAGTGTCATGAAGCTGTAAAAACAAGTGTTCCAGTTCGATTTGAAGAATTTTGTGATGTTTTAGGGCGCTGGTTTGAAACAAGTGTGTACCCTTCTCACAATGGGCTATCGATCTATTTTCAAGATATTAGCGATGTCTACGACGAGCTTCGCTTACGCAAACAAGCAGAAGAAGAATGCCAGCGATTACTTGCTCGTGAACAAGAAGCACGCGCCCAAGCTGAGCTAGCAGAGCAACGCTGTACTTTTTTAGCCCAAGCCAGTGAAGTTCTCGCTTCTTCCCTGGAGTATGAAACGACATTCAAAAGCCTCGCGCAGTTGGTTGTGCCTTTTTTAGCAGACTATTGCCTGATTCACAGCTTAGAGTCAGATGGACAGTTACAGATGGTGGCGGCAGCTCATCGCAACCCTGACCAACAAAAACTGCTCGATGAGTTCGTTCATCTTTATCAAACCCATATTCAAGACCCCATCAGTTTTACAGCACAAGTTCTGCGGACAGGAGAGCCATTACTGGTTTCCGAGACCCCTGCAACCATGGCTCAGTTGGTGACTCAAGACTCCAGACTCCTAGAGATACAAGTCCAACTTGACCCTAAATCCTTGCTAATTTTACCCCTAATTGCCCGCAAGCAAATTTTGGGTACTCTTGTGCTGGCAATGGCTGAGTCAAACCGCCGTTACAGTCAATCCGACTTATCTCTGGCGCTGGATTTGGCTCATCGGGCGGCGATGGCGATTGATAATGCCCAGCTTTACTACAACGCTCAAGCCGCCAACCGTCTGAAGGATGAGTTTTTAATGACTCTTTCTCATGAGTTACGCACCCCCCTCAACTCCATTTTGGGTTGGGCGAACCTGCTGCTGTCTCGGAATCTCAATGAGAAGATGCTGCGTCAAGCGATTGAGACGATTGAGCACAAGGCCAAATCACAAGTTCAACTGGTCTACAACATTCTAGATGTGTCGCGCCTGATGAGTGGTAAGGTTCGTCTCAATCCCCGTTGGGTTGAACTCGGTGCAATTATTAAAGAAGCGATCGCTACTCTACAAGTGGCAATTGCTGCTAAATCGCTGCAACTAAATACTCATCTTGACCCCTCAGTGGGACTAATTAAAGGGGACTCAAAATACTTGCGGCGAGTGGTGTGGCATCTCCTTTCCAATGCGATTAAGTTCACTCCTAATCAGGGACGAGTTGAAATTCAACTGACCAAAGTCGATAACCACGCTCAAATTCAGGTGAGTGATACAGGTGTGGGGATTAGTGCCGATTTTTTACCCTATGTGTTTGACCGCTTCCGACAAGCTGACGGCACAACCACCAGACGCCACAATGGATTGGGATTGGGATTATCATTGGTTCGTCAACTCGTAGAACTGCATGGGGGGACAGTGCAGGCATTTAGTGAGGGAGAGGACAAGGGAGCCACTTTTACAGTCAAGTTACCGCTTGCACCTGTTTCAGAAAGTAGAAGTAGCCAATCTCAAGTCACAACCCTTGAAGAGAGAATGTCGGTTCATAACTCTCTGATACTTGAAGGTTTACGGTTGCTAGTTATCGATTACGAACCTGAGTTTAGGGAAATGATGACCTCGATACTGAGTGATTATGGAGCAGATGCGATCGCAGTAGGTTCCGTTAATGAAGCTCTAGAAGCACTGCAACATTTCCAACCCGACCTCCTCATTCGTAGCAATACCCTATTAGAATCAGACAGCTACTGGTTACTCTCTCGGATGAGAAACCAGTCAGTAGAAGAGGGAGGGCAAATTCCCATCCTTGCTGTGAGTACAGAACAGCCAGGAAAAGAAGAAGTGACATCAGTAAACTCAGCAGGGATTCAGATGCACATCCCTCAACCCATTGCTGCTGACGAATTAGCCGCTATAGTAGCAACATTAACCGGACGAAAAATTTATGAATTATAAAAGGAATTGAACCGCAGCGTAAGCAAAGGAAACACAAGAAGCAAGGAAAAGTAGAGCGTAGTTCATACATAGTAGGGGCAATCCCTTGTGGTTGCCCCATCAGGTTGAGGAGCAGGTATAGAGGCACTACCCCTACAAAAAATCATCGTTACGGCGATTACTATATCATGGCGATTTCGGCATAAACTCTCCCTAATGGACAATTTATAGGGGATAAACAAGCACAATGGATGGAGATGAGCTCCTCAGTAAATATGCAGCAGGAGAGCGAAATTTTAAGAATGTCAACTTAGCTGGAGTTGCTCTACCGGGAGCTAACCTAGCGGGAATCGATCTCAGTCGAGCCAATCTAGCTGAAGCTAACTTAAGTAGAGCTAATTTAAGTAA
>CBKWLJ010000073.1:0-24632 GCA_966675205.1 uncultured bacterium | reverse complement strand
CTTGGAGTTATGGTGGCAGCGTCCTGAATAGTGTCAGGGAATTGTTGCGGCTGCGCTATCGTCTGATGCCTTACTTTTACACCCTAGCATGGGAAGCGACTCAGACGGGCCATCCACTAATTCGTCCGTTGTTTTGGTCGGATACTGAGGATGAGAGACTCTGGGGTGTAGAGGATGTATTCTTTCTAGGTGATGCACTGCTAGTCTGTCCAGTGATGGAGGAAGGTGCGCGATCGCGAAAAGTTATTCTTCCTCAAGGACGTTGGTATAACTTCTGGAATAATACTGTTATTGAACAAGCAACAGAGATCACTCTTGATGCCCCATTAGAGCAAATTCCCCTTCTCGTTAGGGCGGGAAGTATTCTGCCGATGGAAGAAGGTACGCAACTCACTCTCCACCTTTACCCTGTAGCGCAAGGCACTTGTAAAGGTTGCTTGTACAGTGATGCTGGGGATGGATATGGAGAATGGAGGTTAGATCAATTCCAGATGGTGCGGAATGAAAATAAGTTAGAACTCACCTGGGAGGAACAGGGGAATTATCCCTTCCCTTATACGAGTGTCAAACTTTATCTGCATGGCATTTCGCTACAGCAAGTTTGGGTAGATGGCACAGAAGTTGCTTGTCAGGGAAATGTTGTAGAGTGCGATCGCTTCCAACAAGTTCACTTGCAGGAAGCCTAGAGTGCGATCGCATTTTTTCCATCGAGCAGCAATGGATAATTTAACCATTCATTCGCAAGATTACACTCAGCAAGCCTCGCTTAAATTAGCCAGAAAAAGGAGACTAAAGTTGTGAGTTTAGGGAAATTGATTGGCTTTCTTGCCTTTGCAGTCTCTCTCTATATTCTCTGGCAGCTACGAAATGTCCTTTTGCTGGTTTTTGCAGCTGTTGTTTTTGCAGTTGTCTTAAACCGAGTTGTGCGACGGCTTCAGGAAGGAGGCATTAAGCGAGGCATTGCGATTGCTATAACAGTCATTAGCTTACTAGGAATCGTATTTATCCTCCTTGCAATAATTGGACCATCCTTTGCAACACAGTTAGAACAATTAGTCAACCTCATACCAACATTATTCCAACGGCTGCGTGACTGGTTCAACTCACTGCAAGTTTGGGTACCCCAGCAGATATTAGATGTCCGCAACCTGGGTAATCTCATTCCCCGGCTTCAACCTTTAGCCAATCAGTTTTTGGGCAATGCCTATACTTGGTTTTCCGATTTAGTGGGAATTATCCTTAATCTTTTGTTAGTTATTGTTCTGACTATCATGTTGCTAGCAAACCCCACACCATACAGACAAGGTTTTCTCCTGCTATTTCCTGCCTTTTATCGTCGGCGTGCTTATAACATTCTTGATGAGTGTGAAAGAACTATAGTTGGCTGGATGACTGCTACGTTGATTGACATGGCAGCTATTGCTGTGGTGAGTTTTATTGGTTTGACAATTTTGGGGGTGCCACTGGCGCTGGCTAATGCTCTCTTAGCCGGTTTATTAGAGTTTATTCCTAATATTGGTCCCGTTTTAAGCGTGATACCGCCAATGGCAGTTGCCTTTCTCGCTGCTCCTTGGAAAGCGGTTGCTGTACTTATCCTATACTTTCTAATTCAGCAATTTGAGGCGTATCTTTTAGTCCCCTTTGTCATGAAGCAACAGGTATCTTTGCTGCCAGCTGTCACCTTAATGTCGGTCATTATTTTTGGGACTTTCTTCGGATTTTTGGGCGTATTTCTTTCTGTACCACTTGTAATTGTTTCCAAAATTTGGATTAATGAATTGCTGATTAAAGATATACTCAATAACTGGAATAAGAAAGAAAAAGATAATTCCCACCGAGATTCACCAAGCGCTGAGGATATAACTCCCCAAGATCTACCAAGTTCTGAGAGTGAAATACCCCAAGAATAAATTATCTGTTCTGTAGTCTTTACAAAGTTAGATGGCAAGCATAAGTGTTGGCAGGAGAATAAAAGCGATCGCACAAGGATAATCAGCATGGCTCAACTAGAACTTTATAGCGCAAGTGTTTGTCCCTTTGCCCACCGCACGCGGTTGACGCTTCTGGAAAAAAGTATAGATTTCACGCTGATTGAAATTGACTTGGAAAACAAGCCAGACTGGTTTACAGAAGTTTCCCCCTACAGTAAAGTACCAGTACTCAAGTATGGTAATGATCGGGTTTGGGAATCTGCCATTATCAATGAATATCTCGATGAAGTATTTCCTCAACCTCCCCTAATGCCACAGCAACCCGGAAAAAGAGCGCTGGCTCGGATTTGGATTGATTTTGCCAATACTAAATTCATCAATGCTTTTTACAAAATGCTGCTCAATCAAGATTTAGAAAAGCAGCAAATATGGAAGCAAGATTTGCTCAATCATCTCCTGTTTATGGAGCACGAGGGTATCGAGAAGTTAGGAGATGAGGGCCCTTATTGGTTTGGAGAATCTGTTAGTTTAGTCGATCTAACCTTTTATCCGTGGTTTGAACGCTGGGCTGTGGTTGAACATTATCGCAATTTGAGCTTGCCTTCGGAATGTCAGCGCTTGCAGCAATGGTGGGAAGCGATGTCTGAGCGTGATTCCGTGAAGGCGATCGCAAATTCACCCCAGTTCTACATTAAAGAATACGAAAAATACGCCAATAACACCGCATCTGGTATCACGGCCCAAGAGATGCGAAACAACTAAACTAAACTACCTAGACTCAGAAACTTACTCAACTATAGCCACTCATCAAGGCACATCTTTTCCCATTGATTTGATAACTCTACCAGTACTGACAAAAGAAATTCCTTGATTGGATGCAGCATTAATCATAACGGCTTCCACTATCGGCTCGGAAACGTTTTTTTCTGCTACCCACTCCACAATAAAGTTAGCTCCTGAACCCCCACTCGTGTCAGTTTTGTCTACAACAAAATCGGTAGAAGCCAGAGAACCCAGTTCTCCAGGACGCTCTAAATACTGTTTGATTAACTTTCCTTCTGTATTATAGTAACGCACTGAAGTGATAATGATGGGATTGCTCAAATCTGTATTCCGAATACTCAGAGTGGCTGATAAATCTATAACTTTCTTCTGGTTTTCATAATAAATATGAGAATAGACAGGAACATAAATAGTTTGCCCTATCACTATCTTGCTCTTGTCATCCAATGTTACTACCTTAAGATGAGGTTGATTTACTTGGCTACTCACCGATTGTAGTTGACTTGAAGTTTCCCCAGAGGTACAAGAGGTGAAAAAAAGAATCAGTAGGGCTGAAAATAAATATGAATGAAATCTCATTTAAGATGTTGAGTGGTGTTTGTTAACGGCTTTCTAGTAGCCAATCTATTGATCATAAATATAAAATTTAATAACTTTTTGGGGGAATTCCAAAGGGGTTTTAATTGTTCAGGCTCTGTGGCATTATGGCTGAGTATTAGCTTAGAAGCTCAAGAGGAGCATCGTACTGATTAATTTATAACCTGATACAGCGTTTGGAGTTCATTTCAGGTGGCACAAATCATGCAGTTGTCTTTAGGGCAGTTGCTTCTAGCAAACCTCAATATCGCAAGCACTGAAAGTCAAAGAGATATAGCGGAATTAGTAACGATTCTGATTATTTTGTTGCTAGTCGCCACGGGGGTAGCCTTAGTGACACAGTGGCTTCGTGTTCCCTACGTCACGGGCTTAGTATTAGCAGGTTTGCCAATCACTGAGCTATTGTCTCGTCCGATTGGTTTAGATCCTTCCCTGGTTTTAAATCTTTTCTTACCCATTCTCATTTTTGAAGCTGCCATCAATACAGATGTTAGCCGCCTACGAAGCACGTTTAAACCCATTGCTTTGCTGGCTGGTCCGGGAGCTGTGCTTTCTGCGGCGATTATTGCCGTTTTGTTAAAATTTGGGCTGGGACTCGATTGGATACCTGCTCTACTTGTAGGAGTCATTCTGGCAAACACGGATACAGTCTCCATGATTGCCGTCTTTAAAGAAATACCTGTGCCCTCTCGGCTTTCTACCATTGTTGAAGGAGAAACCCTATTCAACGATGCGGCTGCTTTAGTCTCGTTCAATTTGATTCTGACAGTCTATTCGACAGGTTCACTGACTGTGCTAAGGGGCATCCAAGAACTGCTATTTGTTGCTGTGGGAGGCAGCGTTGTAGGGTTAATCTTGGGCTACTTGAGTATTCCTATATTTGTCCGTTTAAACGATCCCTTAAGTAGCCTCTTACTGACGGTCGCCGTTGCCTTAGGAACATTTCAAGTTGGGCAATTTCTAGGTGTATCAGGTGCTGTGGCCGTGGTTATGGCTGGATTAATTTTCGGGAACGTTGGGCTTTCTCGCAGTACGTCCGCTTCTGACCGAATCACATTATTGAGCTTCTGGGAATATGCCAGTTTTGGGGTCAATACGTTTATTTTTCTGCTTATCGGCATAGCAATCAACCCAGTAATGCTTTTGAGTATTTTGCCAGCAGTGCTGCTCGCTGTTTTGGCTTACCAGATTGGACGAGTTATCACTGTTTATCCGCTTTTAGCAGGGCTTCGTTGGATTGACCGTCCGATTCCCGTGCGTTGGCAGCACGTTCTGTTCCTCGGTAATATCAAAGGTTCTCTCTCAATGGCTTTGGCGTTAAGTATCCCCCTCACTTTACCTGGGCGAGAAAGATTAATTGCCATAGTCTTTGGTGCTGTGTTAATTTCTTTAGTCGCACAGGGGCTGAGTTTGCCTTGGCTAGTGAAACGATTAAAGATATCTAGTGTTTCCGAGACTCGCCAAAAGATTGAGGAACTACAACTTTACCTGATTGCTTCTAAAGCCGCTCAAGAAGAGTTGGACAGTCTCTTGAAATCAGGAGTTTTGCCAAAAGCGGTCTACGAAGAGCTGCGAGCATCTTACCAAGCACGAGTTGCAACTTCTGAAAGAGTGCTGCGCGAGTTCTACAATCGCCGCTCAATCCAGTCTCCAACGGGGAGCAGTAACTTGGCTCAACTCGACGCCATTCGCCGACGCCTGCTGCTGGCAGAAAAAGGAGCAGTCAACGATGCCCTACGCAAGCGGATTCTCTCAGAGGATTTAGTGCAAGCGTATGTCAAAAACCTTAACGATCAACTTCTAGGGTTGGAAGATGACTAGTACAAAGCCCTAGAAAATCAATCATCTGATGAACCAACCCCGGTTTTGTGACCACGAGAATGGTTGACCCTTGCTCCAAAACAGTCTGACCATTGGGAATCATTAGATCTTCTTGGGGATGAGGTTGATAGCCAATAATTAAAGAGCCAGCCGGAAATCGATGGTCTTGAGCGACTTGAGCCACTGTCCGACCCGCAACATAGCAATTCCCTGGAATCGGGAGCTTTAAGACCTCTACCTGTCCTTGCTCGAAGTGCATCATTGATTCGACTTCGGGATATTCAAGTGCGTTCGCCATTCTTGTCACGGCTAAGTCAATTGTATTGATTAAGTGAGTCGCCCCAGCAAGGCGATAGGGTTCAGCAAAATCGCTGTCCCTCATGCGAACTACGATATGGTGGACACCATAGTGTTTAGACAGCATGACCAGGGCTAAGTTCAATGCATCACTTCTGAGGGTGGCGGCTACTGCGTCGGCTTTGGCAATTCCGGCTTCAACTAAAACCGTTGTACTGACAGCACTTCCTTCAAAAGCCATGACACCTACTTTTTCACGGGCATAATGACAGGCGAGGGGGTCTGTATCAATGACCGCAACGGTATGTCCCATCTCCATTAACTGTTTCGCTAATCGTAACCCCATCAGTCCAGCACCACCGATTAATACATACATACCTGACCTCTAATCCCATTACTTTTGATAGCGCCTATATCATTACAAAACATCAACCTCAGTGTAGTGTAACGACCCCTAGCAAGGGGTTTCAAGCCTTAACGGTCTTTGCCTCTGAAACGCTAAAAATTTGCCTATGCTCTCTATACCTAGATTGTAAGTATTAAAAATTTGTAGTTCGTAATTCGTAATTGACGTTCAGGCGGGGATTTAGACCCCGACTGCTCCTAAAGCGACGTGCGTTGTCGGGGACTCTAACCCACCTTTTAATTACGTTAGCGTAGCGGGACGAAGTCCATTACGTAGCTTGCTTCTCGCTCGAGAGTGAGTATTCACGCATTACGAATTATTGTTGAGCTTTGTACCCAAACTGTTAGACTAGCTGTGCTATATTTAGCTCTACTCAATGAATGATAAAGATACCTATGACTGGCTTGGTTTTACTTGCAGTTGGTTTAGGGACTTTCGGAATGGCTCTGAGTACAAAAGATGATATTAATCGCATTGCCGTTATGGTAGCTGGAGCAATTTTTTTGGTATGGGGATTTGCTTTAGCTCCTTTACCCTTCCAATTAGTGGTTGAGATTGCCATACTTATTCCAATTTCTACTATTTGCCTGCGCTGTTTGGGCTGTGGTTCAACACAGTAATTAGCTACAGCAGCAAGTGAGATTTGTTAAGAATGTAGACCCCTCTTAACAGACTCAACAACAATTCGTAATGCGTGAATACTCACTCTCGAGCGAGAAGCAAGCTACGTAATGGACTTCGTCCCGCTACGCTAACGTAATTAAAAGGCGGGTTAGAGTCACCAACTTCTCAAGTCACTCACGCTCAGTTGGGCTTTAAATCCCTGTCTGGCGAGCGGAGCGAGCCGTAGCGTCCGTCAATTACGAATTACGAATTACGAACTACGAATTTTTAATATTCTGAATTTTGCTGCCAATAACTTTGGGGGGAGAGGTGTTGAGGCGATCGCACTCTTCCCTCAACGCAGCAACCCCTTAATTTCTCGCCAAATCTGTGACTGTCCTGACTTAGAACCAGGATTAGTCAAAATACCTTGACTGGGACTCAACAAAAATGCCAGCAGAAAAAAGCCAAAAGCAACTAAAACGATCGCCGGGCCAGAAGGTAAATTGAAAAAATAACTTAAATACATCCCACTAATACTCGCAACCACACCAATTGCTGACCCCAAAATCATCATGTGATGCAGCCGAGTTACTAACAAGTAAGCCGTTGCTCCCGGAGTAATTAACATTGCTAGTACCAAAATAACCCCCACCGCTTTGAGACTGGCAACAATCGTCAAAGCAATCAAAATCATCAAACCAAAATCTAGCAAATTAGTCGGGAGTCCAGCCGCTTGTGCGCCTACAGGGTCAAAGGTATAAAACATTAACTCTTTGTAGAGCAATACAACAACTGTCAATACTATTGCAGTGATCATTGCTGTACTGATAACATCCTCACGAGAAACACTGAGAATATTGCCGAAAAGGAAGTGATTGAGGTCAATTTTATTATCTTTTTGAACAATAGTAATTAAAGTAACGCCAAGGGCAAAAAAGGCAGAAAAAACAATGCCCATTGCCGCATCTTCTTTAATTTGCGATCGCGTCCTAATCCAAGTAATCACCATCGTACTGACAACCCCAGCAATAAACGCCCCCACAAAGATGTCAGCACCCACAATATATGCGATCGCAAGTCCCGGTAGTACAGAATGACTAATCGCATCTCCCAGTAAAGCCAATCGCTGCACCATCAAGTAACTTCCCACCGCAGCGCAAACAATGCCCACTAAAACAGCGATAATCAGCGATCGCTGCATAAATCCGTATTGCAGCGGTTCAATTAAAGCTTCCAACATACTATGTCCTTGGAGAGTCACAGGTTGAAGGTTAACAACTTAAGAGTGGCAGGTTTTGTCAACTAATCTCTCTTTCAACAATCTCTACAAGGAACAACCTTCAACCTTCAAACCTTTAACTTTCAAAGCGTTTAAGCCGCTTGTTCCGAAAAAAACACCACCTGCCCTCCGTAAGCGCGTTGCAAGTTCTCTGCACTCAATACCTGTTGGCGAGAACCACTAGCAATTAACTCTCGATTCAGCAAAATCAAATCGTCAAAGTTGGTAATGGCTTGCCCCAAGTCATGGTGGACAACCAAGACAGTTTTACCAGCATCAGCGAGTTCATGGAGAATATTGAATATTACACCTTCTGTCTTTTTGTCAATCCCAGCAAAAGGCTCATCCAAGCAGAAAATCTCCGCCTCTTCCGTTAATGCCCTTGCCAAAAAGACTCGTTGCTGCTGTCCTCCCGATAGCTGTCCAATCGGGCGATCGCGAAAATCACTCATCCCCACCCGTTCCAACGCCTCTACTGCCAAACGTCGCGATACTGTAGAAAAGCGGCGAAACCAACCCGTCTTCCGCACTCGCCCCATCATCACCACATCCCACACCGTTGCGGGATACGTCCAGTCAATTTGCGATCGCTGCGGCACATACGCCACCTTTTCCAACTGCTCCATCAAGGGTTTCCCCTGGTATATCGCCGTGCCACTGGTGGTCGGAACTAAGCCCAGCATGGCTTTGATCAGAGTACTTTTCCCAGCACCATTTGGCCCAATGATTCCCGTAAGCCTCCCTGGTTGAATCTCACAGGTGATATCCTTGAGTGCCTCTACCATGCGATACTGCACACCCAGTTGCCCGATAGTAACCGTCTCTATCTGCGATCGATAGTGAGCTTTACAGGGATAGTCACTGGGGTTCGAGTCGATGTTGCGGAACGTGGCAGTTGTCATGGCGGAGCTGTACCTGGGATGAAAAAATGAAACAATTATGAAAATAGCGTACCGTAAAAATGAAAAGAATATGAAAATAAATATATCAATCCCATGAATGTGAACCCTCAGTCGCAAGGCAGAACGTGCCGATGGTTGGCAGCAACTATTGCTATCCTGGGACTCTGGATGAGTGGATGCGATGCAACCCGTGCCAACCGAACAAATTCTGATCAACCCGATAAGCCGAAGGTGGTATCCACCAGCACAATGATTACGGACTGGACAGAGCAAGTTGGCGGAAATGAGATTGAACTAACAGGAATCCTCAAGCCAGGAACAGACCCTCATGTTTATGAGCCAGTGCCCGCCGATACTCAGGCATTAGAAGAAGCCGATCTCATTCTCTACAACGGCTATAACTTGGAGCCTGGGTTGATTAAGCTCATGAAATCTGCGGGGGATAGGGCGAAGAAGTTTGCGGTTGGGGAAGTGGTCAAGCCTTTAGATTTCGACTACCAAGGAAAAAGAGAACCTGACCCTCATGTGTGGGGTGATGCCAAAAATGCGATCGCAATGGTCAATGCAATTCGCGATCAATTAATCGAACTCTCGCCTGAAGACAAAGCAGAATTTACCGAGAATGCAGCACAGTTAACAACCCAATTGCAACAAGTCGATACTTGGATACGTGACCAAATCCAAACCATTCCAGAAAATCGACGCAAGCTAGTCACCACCCATGATGCCTTTCAATACTATTCCCGTGCCTACGGCATACCCATTGCCGGTACTCTAATTGGCATCAGTACCGAAGAACAACCCAGTGCCCAAACTGTGAAACGGTTATCGGACTCGGTGAAAGCTGCTGGCGTACCTGCCATTTTTGCAGAAACAACCATTAACCCCGCTTTGATTAAGACGGTTGCTACCGAAGCTGGAGTCAAACTCGCGCCGCAAGAACTCTATTCCGACTCCATTGGTGCACCAGGTAGCGAGGCAGATACTTATATTAAGATGTTGGCTGCGAATACTCGCACCATTGTGGAAGCCTTGGGAGGGAAGTACACACCCTTCGAGCTAGCAGAAAAACCGAAAACGACTTCTGGACGCTGAACCCCTAGTTAGAGCCAATAGGGGATAGTCAAGATAAACGGGTAGGAGCTTTCGCTTGATTGTGTTCCCCGCTGTTTTTTCGTCGAATAGATTAAGCCCTAGATTGGTATATCCGAGTAATCTCGCATTCTGAAGCGGATGAGGCATTCCAAAAATCCGTAGAAATACGGAATCTGAAATTTTGAAGATTCTGTAAAGTCAAGATATCTGCTACTGATAACTAAATAGATGAATAGCAACAAATGCAGGATTTTATCTGTAAATTCCTTACTGATCAGTAATCAATAGAAGCGATATTACTCCCAAGTTAATCGTGGCATTACTAAATTTTCATCTTTTGTCAGCTCCTCACTCATCGGGGCGTAATTTTCCTTGGAGAGGCTTGCAACTTCAAATTATTTTAACCGGGAGCTTAGGTATTTGCATATTGGGAGCAGGTCAGTTACAAGCTGTAGAAGAATACTCTGTTTCTCCTGAAACCTTTAAAAACGAAAATTCACTCCCCGAATTAACCGAAAAAATTTCCTCTGTTAGTAATCAAGAAAATGTTCAATTAGCAGGCGATAGGAACCTTGAAGATGATTCAGTTAAGCTGCACTACCCATTAAAATCACCGCCCATGCAGCTAGCAGCACCGGAAAACTTCAATCCAGAATTGCGATTACCACCACCACCCCAGCCATCGGTACAGCCAAGTTCACCACCAACTGCTATGGAGCCTGTAACTCCTGCTATCAAATTGGAAAGTCTCACAACAGATTTTCGTCGGGATGCTGATAACTTCGACCAACGCAATCTATTTATCGAAGAAACAGCTCAATTTCGCTTACGAAATGGCAATCGATTTCGCCTTAAAACTGGTTTAAATTCGTTTGAGCAGCGAAATGTTGAGTCCATTACAAACATTCCCTTGCATGTTGAATGGGAAGGAAAAATTGACCAAGTAACTGTAGCAGTGGGAGGAGGAGTTGATGTATTCGATCGCTTGCCAACAGCCCTCAATTTCAACGCCAAAGTAGAAGCACCCTTTGCGATGAAAGTCAGCCCTTCTGGTCGATTGGAATCCGGAGTGGTGGTATCGGCTAATGTAGACCAAGGGCCATATAAGTTTAATGCCCAAACGTTAGATAATCAAATCACTGCTTGGCGATTTGGGCCGAGTATCTACTGGCAGATCGACCCAAATACTAGCTTGTATTCCTCATTACGATTGGGTAGTTACAACGATGGCAATTTTGAGCAGCAATCGTTTAGCAGGTTAGAGCGCAAGTTCGGACAATTTTTTGTAGCGGCTAACGCATTTAACTGGAATTACAGACGCGATGTGGAAAAAACGAGCGGCTATTTTTCTCCACCTGACTTCTTAGTTTACAACGGCGAAATCGGTTGGGAAGGAAATGTTATCGAGAGTTTACGCTGTCGGGTAGCGGCGAATCTAGGACAGCAGCGACTAGAAGGGGAATGGGATGTCGCCAATAGCTATCAAGCTCGTTGTACAGCGAAGTTGTCACCTAACGTAGAAGCCGACTTTGGCTATGCCTACTCCAATGTTCAGAATCGGCAGGCTGAGGGAAGTGGGTACAACAATCAATCCTTCACAGGACAGCTTCGAGTCAAATTTTAGGATTGTTTTGGTGTTGTTGTTCCCGAAGAGAAATATTTGGGAAATCTAATTAAAAGCCGGATTGCAAAAGAAATAAGACATCTATACAAAAAGGAGTTGTGATGAATTCTGATTTTGAGCCACCGCCAAAAGGATGGTCATTTTTAGCGCACGCGGGAGGAATAGTGACTGCAATTGTAGCGATCGCGGGTTTGAATGCCTTATCGAATTACCTCCAAAAAACAGCTTCTTCACAACCTGGAGCATCTACTATTCAAACCGCTAAGACTGACGCAAGTGGAGTAACCACAACTGTCGCCAAACTCGATAAGCAATCAATAGAGTTACCTGGAAAACAGGTGAGTGCGGAGGAAATTAACGCCACGCAGACGCCTTATATTGCACCTGGTGTGGGAACCTTAACGCCAAACGAAATGGAAATGGCGCGTGGGGCTTGGCAGTACTTCCAAAGCAACTGGAATAAGAAAACAGGCTTGGTGAATTCAGTCGATAAGTTTGCCTCGGTAACCATGTGGGACCAAGCCGCTGCGATCGCAGCCTTAGTCAGTGCCAAAGAACTCGGCATCGTACCAGAGACAGAATTTAATACCAAGATGAGCCAGATGTTGAAAACATTGGCTAAAATGCCTCTTTACAAAGGAGAATTACCCAACAAAGTATACAACTCAAAAACCCTAGTTCCAGTTAACTACGGTCAACTTGATAAAAAGGAAGAAATAGGTTGGTCAGCTCTCGATTTAGGGCGTCTAGCCTTGTGGCTCAAGATTGTTGGCTCCCGCTATCCCGAATTCAAATCTCAAACAGAAGCTGTTTGGAAGCATTGGGAAGTAGAGCGTCTGACTAGCAAAGGTCAGATGTATGGCACTAGTGTTACTAACGGCAAAGAAAGCTATAACCAAGAAGGTCGTTTAGGATACGAAAATTATGCTGCTTATGGTTTAAAATTGTGGGGTTTAGATGTAAATAAAGCTCTAGATTTTAAATCAAAGGTTGCATTTGTTAATCTCTACGGGAAGGGCATTCCTTATGATAAACGAGATTACAAATCGTCTGGAGCTCATAACTACGTCCTCAGTGAACCCTATATTTTGGATGGCATTGAAACCGGATTTCAATCCTTACCCAAAGCGTATGCAGACCGAATTTTAGCGGCTCAAGAAGCTCGTTATCAAGCAACAAAACAGTTAACGGCTGTCACCGAAGACAACCTCGATCGCGCTCCTTACTTCGTTTACAGCACCCTGTTTGTCAATGGAGAACCTTGGGCAACAATTACCGACACGGGAGAAAAGCATAACGATTTACGCTTCCTCAGTGCGAAAGCAGCTATTGGCTGGAATGTACTTTACAACACCCCTTACACAGACCAGCTATTTAACTTTGTCCAAACCAATTTGAAAGCTGATAAGGGATGGTACAACGGCTTTTACGAATCTTTAAAGCAACCCAACAAATCCTTAACGGCTAACAATAACGGCGTAATTCTAGAAAGTTTGCTTTACAAGAAAGTAGGCAAACCACTCACAGTTTGGGCAGGCGTAAAACCCCCTCGTTTGTGAAAGAAGACAGGAGACAGAAGACAGAAGACAGGAGACAGGAGACAGAAGAGAAATCTAAAAAAGTAAATATGTTTCCTATCTCTTCTTAATTGTGCATACCTCAAATTGTCTTAAATCGTGTCTTCTTCTGCCTCCTGAATTCTGATTCCTAAATTCTGACTCCTGAATTCTGACTCCTGACTCCTGAATTCCTATCCCGTTTTGTCAAATGCTACAAAAGTGTTCGAGGCTGATTGCTCTCCTCTTAGTGGGTGCAGTTTCACAACCTTTAGTCAGTATTGCCTTGTCCGATCGCGCGATCGCACAAACCCCAACAACAGCACCTCTCGCCTGCGCCCAAATTACCTCACCCTTGACGCCAGAAGAGCAAGTTTACGCTAAAGCCGCTTGGCAATATTTTGTTAATAACTATCAGCAAGCAACGGGATTCACCAATGCTACAGGTGGGTATCCCTCCGGCACTCTTTGGGATATCGGCAATTACTTAATGGCACTCAATGCCGCACGTTGGCTGAATTTAATCGACCAAGGAGAATTTGACGCTCGACTCAACCAATTTTTGAAGACTATTGCCAACCTCAAACTGTTTGAAGATACGTTGCCGAATAAAGTTTATAACGCGGCAAATGGGCAGATGACGGATTACGGCAACAACCCGATAGAGAGAGGAATTGGTTGGTCTGCCTTAGATTTGGGTCGCCTTTTAGCTGCCTTCCACGTTATCCGTACCTGCCATCCACAATACGACGATTGGATTAAGGGGATTGTAGCAAGCTGGAAAATCGATCGCTCCCTGAAAGATGACCAACTCTATGGTGCGATGGTTCGACCGGATGGCAGCACGTTGCTGGTACAAGAAGGACGCCTTGGTTATGAGGAATATGCGGCTAGGGGTTATGAACTTTGGGGCTTTAAAGCGTCTAAGGCATTGGCACTAGAACCGTACCAGTTTGTAGAGATTAATGGCGTCAAAATCCCGGTTGATACTCGTGACTACCAAAGCACTAATGCCAATAATTACATCGTTAGTGAATCCTACATTTTAGATGGCATTGAATTTGGTCTAGAAGGGTCTTTAAAAGATGATGCTGCCACTGTCTTAGAAGCACAAAAACGCCGCTTCGAGTCCACCGGACAGCTAACGGCTGTATCAGAAGACAACATCGACCAAGCGCCCTATTTTCTCTACAACACGGTTTACGCCAACGGGAATGCCTGGGCAACGATTACTGATGAAAATAAGCCCTACCCACAGCTACGCAGTATCAGCACAAAAGCTGCATTTGGCTGGCGGTATCTTTACCCCGATAACGCCTATGCTCAAAAAGTATTTGATGCGGTGAAGGATTTGCGTAGCCCTGATGGGGGAGGTTTCTATGCTGGACTTTACGAAGAAACCAAGCAACCGAATAAAGCGCTAACCGGCAATACCAACGGGCTAATTTTAGAAATTTTGTACTACAAAGCCAGAGGAAATCGCCCTCTCATTGGGTCAAATTTAGTTACGTTTGCGCCGCCAGGACAATCGAGTGGCAATGTTTCTACTCCATCGGCTACGGTAAGTTCTGCTGAGGGGACGCAAACCCCTGCACCTCCACCTGCTAACAGCATTACCATTTCACCCATCCCACCCGTAGGAAAACCTGAATCCTCAGCTTTCCCCAAGCTAGCAAAACCCCTGACACTTCCAGAACGGCGTTATGCAGAAGCAGCTTGGCAGTATTTTAAGGCAAATTATCAATCCAATACTGGACTGGTAAATGACCGCAGTGATATGAATGGTGCAACACTGTGGGGATTGGGGGATTATTTAGCGGCTTTAAATGCAGCACGCGCCCTGGATATTATCACCCTCCAAGAATTTAGCGATCGCACCCGTCATCTCTTGGGTGCCCTGAAGCAGCTACCTTTGTTTGCCGGACAGTTGCCCCACCGGGGTTACGATACCCAGTCCTTACAACCCGTAGACTACGGCGGCAACCCCTCTACACAGGGCACCAACAATCCCACCGCCGAGGGAACGGGTTGGTCAGCCCTTGATTTAGGGCGGATACTGGCAGCGTTGTATACCCTGAAAAATTACCATCCTCAATACGCAAAAGTTGTTGATGAAATTGTACTGGAGTGGTCATACTCCCAAGTCGTGCGAGATAATCTTCTCTTCAGTGGCAGAGTAACCAAAGATGAGAATGGGCGACTCCTCACCCAAGTCAAGCCTGAAACGCGCCTCGGTTACGAAGAATATGCAGCACGAGCATTTCAGCTTTGGGGCTTTAACGTCGAGCGTTCTGCCACCGGGGGTCAGTATCAAACCACCTCAGTCGAAGGTGTTCAGGTACCAACAGGGAGAAAAGCAGCAGGCGTAGGGGCGAACCTTGTGTTCGCCCAGAACACAAGAGACACAGAAAAATCCCAAAACTCCTACACCGTTAGCAATCCTTTCCTACTCTACGGCTTGGAATTTGGCTTTGACCCCCAAATGCGCCAACTCGTGCAACCGATTCTCCAAGCTCAAGAATCGCGCTACCGCCGGACTGGTACCTACACCACCGCCGCCACCACCCTGAGTAACAAACCACCCTACGTAATCAACAGCACGATTACAGGTAAGGCAGAAGCTTGGGCAACATTAACGGATAACGGCAAGTCTGTACCCGATGCACGTACCGTCAGTACTGCTGCCGCCTTTGCCTTTCATGCCCTATTCCCGGAAAACGACTACAGCCGCAAGTTATTGGAGGCGACAACAGACCTCTACAATCCCCAACAGGGCTACTACGAGGGATTTTCAGAAAAAACGGGCAAACCAGAAACCGCTCTGAGTAGCAGCACTAATAGCTTGATTCTGCAATCTCTACTGCACAAAGCGACAAATCAGCAACCTTTAATTCGTCCCGAAACCGCGATGAACTCTCCCTGGTGGAAAGCCATAGCATCAGGCGATTTGGGGCGGGGTTTGCCTCGGAGTGCCACGCAGACAGCACGATTAGATTCCTCGGGTGCTTACTGGGTTTCGGGCAGCAGCAACACTCCACCCAATGCTGTATCGGCTGCAACTCCGCCCCAACCTCTGACACAAAGCGATCGCATTGCCGCACAACAAGCTTGGCAATATTTCGATCGCAACTGGAATCCCCAAACAGGTTTAGTGAATTCTGTAAATAACTACCCTTGGACAACACTATGGGATCAGGGGAGTGCCATTTTGGGGATTCATGCAGCAAGGCAGCTAGGAGTGATTCAGCCAGAGCGATTCAACAGCATGATTAATCGCCTGTTGCAGACGCTAGAAACACTACCGCTACCTGCTACAAAATTGCCCAACAAAGCTTACAGCACCCGTACTGGGGAGATGCGCCGACTGGATAATACACCTGACCCTAAAGGGACAAGCGGGTGGTCAGCTTTGGATACAGCTAGATTTTTGCTCGGATTACACGTTTTACGAACACATTATCCCGAATACCAAGAGCGAATTAACCGCATTGTTGAGGGCTGGAACCTTTCACAATTAGTAAAAGACGGTTGGTTACACGGCAACATTCCCGACTCCAAAGGGCAAATCCGCTTACTTCAAGAAGGGCGTTTGGGTTACGAACAATATGCCGCCCACGCCCTAAAACTATGGGGTATTGAAGCAGAAAATGCTCTCAACAATCCCCCTGTTCAAACCGTTGAAGTAGAAGGTATTCCCTTACAAATCGATCGCCGCAACCTAGTCAATTCTGGAGCCACTAACTATCTCACCAACGAACCCTATCTGCTTTGGGGACTGGAATTAGGATGGAACGAAGCCGTCAAACCTCAAGTTTTAAATTTACTCCAAGTCCAGGCACAGCGATTTGAACGTACCAAAATCTTGACCGCCGTTAACGAAGATTCCCTCGACCGTCCCCCCTATTTTTTGTACTACAGCGTTTATGCCAACGGTCAACCTTGGAATGCCACGAACAGCACAGGAAAAGCCTATCCTCAATTGCGCTTTTTGAGCACCAAAGCTGCCTTTGCTTGGAACGCTTTAATGCCCAATGACTCCTACCCTAGCACTCTGCGAGAAGCTGTTCAAAACCTTGCCAAGCAAAATCATGGCTACTTCTCTGGACGTTACGAGAATTCTAGTTTGGGGGTAAATTCCTCGATTGATGTAAATACCAACGCTGTCATTCTTGAAAGTTTGCTCTATAAAGCAAGGGGCGATCGTCCTTTGGTGTTTTAGGGTGTCAGGAGTTAGGAGTTAGGAGCCAGAATTCAGGAGTCAGGAGTTAGGAGTTAGGAGTTAGGAGTCAGGAGTTAGGAGTCAGAATGAATAGAAAACCAGCGAAGAATTTTCAAGACTTGATTGTTGGGCAGAAAGCACATCAATTTGTTTTGTCTACATACCGTTTAAGTAGCGAGTTTCCCAAAACAGAGATATATGGATTAACTTCTCAACTCAGACGAGCAGCAATTTCGATTCCAGCCAACATAGCAGAAGGATTTAAAAAAAGAACTAAGCCAGATAAAGCTCGATTTATGAATATTGCTCAAGGCTCTCTAGAAGAATGTCGTTATTACTTAATTTTGGCAAAAGATCTAAAATACTGCGACAGTCTAGGCTTAATATATCAACTTGAAGAAGTCAGTAAATTACTAGAAGCATACTGTACTTCCCTCCTAACTCCTGACTCCTAACTCCTGACTCCTGACTCCTGAATTCTTCCCTCCCATATCTACCAGAATTTGACTCGCCATGATGACTCCCATCTCAGTTGTAGAGAATTCACCGACCTTTTCGGGTAACATCCGTTCCCGCCTTAGAGACAGAACTCTGCTCTTTCGTTATTTAGCAGAAATCAATCTGATTATTGGTGCTTGGTATCTGCTATGGCGGATTACCCACTCGATTAATTTCAGTGCCTTATGGCTGGCAATTCCTCTACTAGTAGCAGAAATTTACAGTTATTTCGGCGGCGTGATGTTCTTAATTGGACTGTGGCGACCTATAGTCCGACGGGTGAAGTCTCTCAATCAACTGACACCGTCGTTGCCTCATTCTGAATGGCCAACTGTTGATGTCTTTATTACTTGCTATAACGAACCCGTTGAGATTGTAGAGTCAACCACTAGGGCAGCTCTAGATATTGATTATCCAGCACCTAAATTGTGTGTTTATGTACTCGATGATGGCAACTCTCCTGCTATTCGATCAATGACAGAAACGCTCTGTTTGGAAGATTTGCAATCTCCCAAGCTACAACAGGAAGCTGAGAGAATTAATACGGAGCGATCGCAACTCGTAAACCGCCTTGAGCAACTCAAAAATTTAGCACCCGAAATTCCTCAAGTCGAACAGTTTCTTCAATCATTCCAGTTTCAAGTTAATACCGATCTCAGTGCATTATCTGAAGTGCTGTCCTGGTTCGAGCAACTGAGACAATCCTCAATTCCTGAAATGACTTGGTTGGAATGCCAAACAGCACTAGCAGAAGGATTTGCTAATGCAGTCGAGCACGCTCACAAAGGGCTACCGCAAGAAACTCCTATTACTATTGAAGTCACGCTTTTTACCCAATCTGTGGAAATTCGGATTTGCGATCGCGGTTCTAGCTTTGATTTAGAAAACTATCGGGAACACATACCCGATGAAGTTGATGAAATGGCTGAGAGTGGACGCGGCCTAGCCATCATTCAAGAAATTGCCGATTATCTAAGCTATACAAAAGAACTCGATAATCAGAATTACTTGTTGATTGTAAAATCCTATTCTCCTCTCCCAGCTTCTGAGAACAAAACCAAGTTCAATTCTCCGGTTGGTTATTTACAGATTCTACGACAATTAATTCTTTTGTTGAACCCTAAACATCGCAAAGTTAGCGATTACCTTGCCAATGAACAGCGCTCTCTGGAAAAAGCAATTTATAAAAAGGAGCTTGAACTTAGTGAATTAGCTCGTTGTCGCTACATTGCCCGCCCTAAACCTGAGGGTAAGCCACACCACGCTAAAGCGGGTAACATTAACTACGCAATTTTTTCTGGAGAAACTTCCGGAGATTTTATTCTTACCTTAGATGCTGACCATATTCCCAAGACCCAATTTCTGCAACGGGTTTTACCCTATTTTTATACCTACAATCTCCAAACCGGAAAGTACGATAGCAATCAGATCGCTTTTGTGCAAACCCCTCAGGCTTTTTATAACATTCCACCTGGTGATTTATTTGGTCACCAAGCAAACTTGTTTTATGGGCCGATTCAACAAGGCAAAGATGGCATGACTTCTGCCTTTTACACCGGAACTAATGCTGTATTAAGGCGAGAGTCTTTGATTAGTGTAGGATTACAAAACTTTTCTGATGAATTTGCTAAAAATGAAAAACGGTTAGACGAATTTGAATTAGTTGGAGGTGTTTCAAGCAACAGTATTACAGAAGATATGAATACGGCTATGCGTCTACACGCAGCAGGTTGGAAATCTATCTATCACCATGAAGAATTAGCATCAGGTTTAGCACCCGATGACCTCAGTTCTACTCTCAAGCAACGGCTACGCTGGGCGCAGGGAACGATTCAAGTCTTGCTGCGGGAAAATCCTTTAACCAAGCGAGGATTAACTATTTGGCAACGGCTGCAATATTTTCAGACAATGTATAGCTATTTCTCTGGTTTTGCCACGGTTGTCTTTATTACCTGTCCCATCATTTATTTCTTCACAGGAATTATTCCTATGCGTGCTTATGGAGCTGACTTCGCCATACATTTTATCCCTGCTTTTATCCTCAATCGCTTGACATTTGTTGCTGCAAGCTGGGGCATCCCTGCGAAAGAACTCTGGCGTTCGGAACAGTATGCTATTGCTTTATTTCCTCTGTTTATTCAATCAGTTTTGAGTGTATTTACCGGGCGATCTATTAAATTTCAAGTGACACCCAAACAGCGTCAATCTGGAATTTATCTCAAATTAGTATTACCTCAATTAACTATTTTTGTAATCACGATTTTGGGAATGCTATGGTGTCTTTATCGATTCTCTATTGGCAACTTAGAAAATCCGTGGCTTTATGGGCTTAATGGGCTTTGGGCTATTTATAACCTATCGCTTTTATGGGTCATTATTCGAGCTGCTGTTTGGCAACCGAAATCAACCTCATAAATAGAAATTTTTTCTTGTTATAAAAAAGCCTCATTAACCTTGAGACAACCATTCAAATCATCAGGAGTAAATCCAATGAATTCTAGTGTTAAAATTGTTCAACCTTCTGGAATTTTAGACGGTGTCAGTGCCAATCAATTACGGCGTGAGATAAGCGATGTTGTGGAAAGTGGAGCTGATATTGTATTAGTTGATTTTCAAAATGTAACATTTATGAACAGTTCGGGATTGGGAGCGTTAGTTTCAGCTCTCCGAATGGTTCAATCGGCTGGAGGTAAACTCTTTATTTGTTCTCTAAATGACCAATTAAAGATGATTCTTGAGTTGACAAAAATGAATCGGGTTTTTAAATCGTTTGCCAATCGAGATGAATTTGAGCAAAAAGTCATTGCTCTAGGATGAATCCATGACTAAATGATTCGTGAAGTTACGATACCCGACTACTCCAAATAGTCGGGTATTTGAACTGCCAGTATTTCACAATTTAAATAGGATTATTATAGCGTTTCTCAATTGGATGAGGTACAGGACTGATGGTTTTAAGGCAGAGGGCAGAAGGCAGAGTTAGATGTACTCCACTCAATCGAGAACCGCTATATACTTTAATTAAAGTCAATTTTCAGAAGTGAAAAATCATCATCAAAAGCTCTTGTGGCGGTTGCAAATTGGATTTGATCTAATAAATCCTCCAGTTTTATGAAGTTTTTATTCTGGTAATCCGGTAACAAATCAATAAAAGAATTAAGTCCCCAGATTTTGCCATTATGTTGGTGGATTTCGTAAACCCCATCACTGAATAGGTAAAGGGTGCTGTCTGCTGGAATTTCACACCAATCATCGTCAACGTCAGATTCAGGAAGCATACCAATAGGAATGCCCTGTGCTCCTAACTGTTTTACTGGAGTGGTGCTGGAAAAAATGCTGCCTACAGGCATAGCTTGCCTAACCGGGCAGAACGTTTCTTCAGATAGCAAAAGGGCAGGTGGATGTCCCGCACAAGCGTATACAAGTTGGCGCTTAACCGGGTTGTAAACGCCATACCAAATTGTGAAGTAGTCATCACCTGTTTCGCTCATCTGGAAGACATGATTGAGTCCTCTCAAAACAGCACTGGGTTGATAAAAATTGGTGTTGGGGAGAGATTGCGATCGCAAAACATTCAGTACAGAAACCGACAGCAGTGCCGATCGCACGCCGTGCCCTGCTACATCCAACAGATAAATTGCCAAATGGTCTGCATCCAACCAGTAATAGTCAAAAGCATCACCACCCAACTGTAGTGAGGGAATAAACAGTGCCTGTGTTGTCACCCTTCCCGTGAGAGGGCGGGGGAGACGCGATCGCACATATTCCGCCGCCTGATTCAATTCAGACTGCAAAATCAGATGCTGGCGCTGTAATTCTTCCTCTGCCTGTTTGCGCTTGATGAACTGACCGATTTGGCTGCCAATCGCCCCCATCATCTTGAGTAAATCGGTATCCGGCGGCTGGATTTCACGACTGAAGAAAGTCATCGCACCCAGCGTCTCATCTCCAGCTTGGATAGGGAAAGCAAAAGCCGTGTACAACCCAGCTTTAGCCGCGAGTTCACCTCGGAGAAAGTCGGGATTTTCCACCACATTACTCATCCAACTCGGTTCACCACTGGCCCACACCCGACCGGGCAATCCTTCTCCAAGCACCAAGGAAAGCTGTGCCGTTGCCGCTTCAAACTCTGACACTTGCAAAAATTCTCGATGCCAGCTTTCCATACAACGCAGCTCTTTCACTGTGCTGTCTACACTCCAGAATTCGCCATGCTCCCACCCCAGACTCTCACAAATCGCTTGCAGGATGTTTGGAATTGCTTCGCTCAACGTATTTGCCTCTGCCAAGACGCGGGTTGTGGCAGTTTCTGCTTTTAGATGCTGTTCGCGGCGCTTGCGCTCAGTAATATCGTTAAGCGTGCCAGAAATCCCCAAGAGAGTGCCGTCATCGGCTAACGTCCGGTGAGCATACACTTCAACCTGGGCTACATCACCCCTTTTAGTTTTGCAGCGAACCGAGTACCGGCAGTCTTCTGTTTGTCCTTCAATTAGGGTTAGAAATTTTTCCTCATGCAGCTGAAAGTCATCCGAGTGAAAGAAGTCTAAAAAGCGCTTGCCAAGGCTTTGTGATACAGAAAATCCCGTGATATCTGTCCAGGCGGGATTGAGAAACGTCAATCGCCTTGCTATATCCGTCTGGAAAATCACTTCTTTGAGGCTGTCTACTACCAAGCGATACTTTGTCTCGCTCGCGATGAGGGCTTCCTCGGCTTGCTTGCGATCGGTAATATCAATACCAGTGCCGATCACATATTCAACTAAGCCCTGACTGTCCAAAAGAGCTGTATTCGACCAAGCGATGAGTCGGCGATGCCCATCCCTCGTTACCCAATAGTTTTCATTCTCGCTTGAGAACTGATCCGCTTGGAGTTCGGCAAAGATCGCTTTCACGGGTTCCACTTCTTCAGGAATCAAAAACAGATTCCAAAAATGCCTACCCCTTACCTCATTAAACGAGTAACCCGTGATTTGTTCACAAGCTCGGTTGAAGCGGATGATTTGCCCGAAGCGATCAAGAACTACGACTAAGGCGCTAGACGTATCTAGAACAGCACTGATAAAGTTACGCTCTTTGTTTAGGGCCTCCTCTACCCACTGGCGCTCTTTGATTTCACGATAAATAAGGTAGTACACCAAACCAAGAATCAAAAACGTCAGGAAGAGTCCGCCAAAGAGAGTAAAAATCGCACGGCGAGTACTAACTTGTGCATCTGTCAGTTGCTGTTTTAGTATCGCTTTCTCTTCGTTCTCCAGTTGTTGAATTTCCCTGCGGATATCATCCATAATTTTCTTGCCAAGGTTTGTCCGCACCAAATCTAATGCTGCCTCGAATCCCTGACCATTCCGCAAGTCAATCACTCCCTTGAGTTCAGCAAGCTTGTTTTTAATCAATGATTCAAGGGCATCAAGATGCTTCTGTTTGTTGGGATAATTAGCTGCTAATTTTTTGAGCGTTTTTATTTCCTGATTAAGGTTGGCAATTGCCGTTTTATAGGGTTCCAAGTAACGGTCATCTCCCGTGAGCAAGTAACCTCGCTGCCCCGTCTCAGCATCCTTCACCTGAGAGAGCAATTCTTCCAGTTTGGTCAGCCTTTCTTGAGTCTGTGCTGCAAGGTTATTGGTTTCAATGAGTTTAGTAAGACTCTGGTACGAAACCCCGCCAACTAGTGCGAGAATTACCGATGCTAAACCAATCCCTCCAGCAATCCGCTTGAAAAACCGCCTACGTTTCTTCCCTGCTCGTTGGCGTTCGCTAACTTGGAGGGTGAGGTTAGCTAAATTGCGCCGAAGTTCAAGTTGCTGGATGGTCTGGCGACTCAATATTTGCAAAGCTTCTAGTTGTTCAGGGGTGAGAGTTCGCGGTACTTGGTCAATGATACAAAGCGTTCCTATCGCTTGCTTCTCTGGTGTAATCAGAGGGACACCCGCATAAAACCGTATGTAGGGGTCACAGGTGACTAGGGGGTTGGTTGCGAAGCGTTCGTCTTTTGTTGCATCAGGAATGATAAAAGGGTCGGGTTGTAGGATGGCATGAGCACAGAAGGCAACGTTGCGAGGGGTTTGTGATGCCTCCAGCCCCACCTTTGACTTAAACCATTGCCGCTCGGCATCAACCAAGGTAATCAAAGAGATTGGAGTACCACAAATGTAAGCAGCTAAACGGGTAAGGTCATCAAAGGCTTTGTCTTTTGGGGTGTCAAGAATTTTATACTGAGCAAGCGCTTCGAGCCTTTGTTCTTCGTTAGGCGGTAATGGTGCTTTCATTGAAAACTCAAGTTATGACTTTTGATGCTCAAGCGGGTGCTTTGATCGAATAGTGGCAGGAATTCGATCAAAGTTAAACCGGGTTAATACGGAGAAACTTAATTAAAAGGGCCCAACTTATTACAAAAAGAGAGAACCAAAAAGTCTACCCGGAGAAAGGGGTACGAACTACTCAAATATCATGAGTACAGCCTCCAGCAAAGGGACCTATAGCTTTGGTCATAAACTTTAGGACTTTCTTTAACGCCCAAAATGACCACGTACCAGTAATATTGCGCTTCTCGGTTGTGTAAACCACAGATAGGAACACGATACCCAAGCCTCTACAAATTTTATGTGTTCCACTCAATTGAAAACCGCTAGAAACTTTCTGCCTTGGAGCCTTAGAGCCTTTTGCCTTCTGCTATATTCGGCGACAACTTTGCGAGTCCTTGGGGAACAAGCTTATTTGAATCAGCGATTAGAGATGTACTAATTGCTTGTGGCTCTAGCAGCGATCGCTTTGTCTCATTTCTCTGTGAACAGGAAAACCCGCTGAAAATCGACCAACTGACCCAGCAATTTCTCAGAAAAGTTCTTTGTCTTTCTTAATATCTTAAGATTTTAGTAAAAGTGAACAAGGAGTCGCTCGAAGAGAAAGCGATGGCGGTCAACTACTCAGAAATAGATATAGCGCCGTTTATCGATCATGCCCTGCTCGATCCAGCGGCAACGCCGGAGCAAGTGGAAAAGTGTTGCTATGAGGCAGATCG
>CBKWLJ010000072.1:0-24682 GCA_966675205.1 uncultured bacterium | reverse complement strand
CCTGTCGCACATAAAGTGAAATTCTGCCTCCAATGGAGGAGGATAGCTGTCAAGCTGATAGCTACCGTTGACCTATCGGTCATTAGGGTTCAAACAACTTGGCAGCTTCAGCCCGAAAAATTACCAACACAGGGACGAAAAAGAACATCGGTAGGTTCTTCAGCGTCAAAATGCAGGCAGGAATTTGGTACGAGTCCCTCAGTGAAAGGGACTATATGTACCTGCTGGAGATTGATCCAGATGTTCTCTCCTATAGCAGCCAGCCGTTGAAAATCATTTATACTCTGGACAACAGACAGCGACGCTACACACCAGATTTTTTAGTCGAACGCCGCCGACAAAAACAGATTATTGAAATTAAGTCAGCTAGTCAGGTCAATAATGATAAAAATAGGACACTTTTTCAAGGCCTTGCTCCTATTATCCAGAAGCAAGGCTGGGAATTTCTAGTCATCACCGATGAGATGATTAGACAAGGCTCCCTCCTGAGCAACATTAAACTTCTCTATCGGTATGCCCTTGTCCCCTTAACTTTACAGACCTGGATTAACTGTCATCAGTATTTTAGAAATCAACCTCCAATAGCCCTGAAAACCGCTGAACAGGACTTGAAACCCCAAGGGATTTTTAGAGAAGTTTTATTCAAATTGCTATTTCTGGGATTTCTAGAAACCAATTTAAGGCTTCCCATAGGAAGCCATAGTTTAATTAGCTTATCTGCAACTGAAGCGAAAAGGGGATAGCCCAAATGAGTGGAGTAAGATTCACAGAGGGACTTCACTTTTGGTTACATTCCCAGGAATATGTAATCCAAGAACGTCAGCCTAGAGGGAATTACCAAATCCTCAATGTTAGAACTCAAGAAATTTTTAGACTGACTGAAAAGGAGTTAGTACAATTCTTTTTCTCAGGCAAATTAGAATTTAGTAATCCTTCAACTTCAGGGGAACCTCAAAGCTATCTAACAGCAGATTTTCCTGAAATCGCTGCCCCCTTAAAAGCCGAAGCCAAGCGAAAAGAGGAGTATGTTCAAGCCGTTTTAGAACAAAAAATAGAGAAATACACAAAAGAATCGCTTACTCCCGTTATCAAGCAAGTTGCACAAGCCATTAAAGATGACAAACCTCCCTCTCACATTACCCTGTATCGATGGCTAAAAGATTATAACAATAGCGGTGGTGACGTTCGTTCATTAGTTCCACGATATCTAACAAGAGGAAACTACAACTCCAAAATCAATCCAGAAGTTCATCAACTGATTGATGAAGTCATTGCTGAAGTTTATCTCACTCCCAATCAACCTACCATTGCTCAGGTCTATGATGTAGTCATTTGCCGTATCCTCCAAGAGAATAGCCGCAGACAAGGTCGCGGACAAGATGCCCTAAAAATACCTCACCGCACCACGATTTATCGCCAAATACAAAGTTTAGACCCTTATGACAAAGCTGTAGGTCGCTACGGCAAACGAACTGCCAATTTAATCTATAACCCAGTCCAAGATGGGCCGCGACCAACTCGTCCCCTAGAACGGGTTGAAATTGATCATACTCTCCTTCCTTTTTTCGTTTTCGATACTCAAACAAGGATGCCAATTGGCACACCTTCTTTGACCAGCGCTGTTGATAAATACTCAGGAATTATCGTTGGTTACTACCTCAGCTTCGAGCCTTTTAGCTCTCTTTCGGTGATGCAGTGCCTTCTGAATGCGATTCAACCGAAAAGCTACGTGTCAACCAAGTTTCCTTCAGTTGAGAATACCTGGGATGCCTATGGACTCATGGAAACTCTGGTGGTTGACAACGGCAAAGAGTTTTACAGCAGGCATTTTCAAGATGCCTGCGAGCAATTGGCAATTACAATTCAGTACACCCCACCCAGAATGCCCTGGTATAAAAGTACTGTCGAGAGGACGTTTGGCAGTTACAACACTCAGCTATTAGCCGGTCAACCCGGAGCTTTATTCAAAGAATTTACAACTCAATATGACTATGACCCGAAAAAGAACGCCGTGGTTTCCTTATCGGCGTTACAAGAGATGATTCACATCTTTATCGTGGATATTTATAATCAAAGCTCTCATCCTCAGTTTAAATGTCCTCGCTCTGAAGTTTGGGAATTAGCAATCGCTGAATGTCCGCCTATTCTGCCCCTGAGCAGTCAAGAGCTAAGAGTACTAGTGGGAGCGATGGATAAACGAGTCATTTCCCGAAGAGGAGTAGAGTTTTCGGGCCTTTACTACAATAGTCCAGAACTGGCTCGACTGCGCTCAAGTTTTGAAAAAGAGGATATCAGGAGAAAAAGTGGCTTTCGACAGAGAGAAAAAGCCACCATTAAGTATGACCCGACTGATTTATCAGTCATTTATGTCTTTGACCCCACTACCCACAAATTTATCGTCGTTCCGGCTGTGAATCAGCAGTACACCCAAGGATTAACCCTTTGGCAACATCGAGTTATCAAAAACTTAGCAGCTACTGAGTCCAAAAAAGTTGACATTGTGGCTCTGGCCTTGGCGAAACAGAAGATTCAAGAAATTGTTGAGCGAGAGTGGCAAAAATCTTCTAGCGGAAAAAGCCGGAAGGCGATGGCTAGATGGTTGGGAATTGGACGAGATGGGTTAAAAGAGGATGAAAGTCCTGCCGAAACAGAACTGTTCATTGATGCCATCAAAAATTCAAGTCGAGGGACTGACCAAGATTTAGAAAGGTTCTTTCATACCGCTAATTCAAGAGCCGGAGTATCTGAGTTTGACAGTGCTTTTAATCCCTCTCAAACTTTAGCTGACACTTTGGCTAGAGAACCTACCAAAGAGAAACCCAAAGTAACAACTGATTCGCCTAAGAGTCAATCCAAGACATCAAAAGCTAAGCGAACTAAAAAGTTAGGGAATTGTCAAAAAGGAGATGAGGATTTCCAACCGGATAAGTCGGTTAGCAACACTGAAGACTGGAAACCTGATTTATCCGGTTGGTCTGTGAGTATTGGTTTACCCAAATAAGGACTAACAAGATGTCACCGACTCCCGATGAACTCTCAAAGATGGCTTTAGCCGACAAACTCCAAATTGTTAATAACCTTTATGTGACCTACCCTCGGTTTCAGGAAATCCTCTCTGCTATAGAGTATTGTCATCAGTTCTCCGGTGGCAAAGATGAACCCGAATGTATGTTTCTCAGTGGGGAAACAGGAGTCGGGAAAACTACGATTTACAAAGCTTATGCCAGTAAGTATCCAAGACTTGTCAACAAAGAAGGCACAATTGTTCCTATCTTGGCTGTAACCATCCCTGCCCCGGTAACTGTCAAGACAGTTGTCACAAAACTGTTATGGCAACTTGGCGACCCAGCTTATGATAAAGGGTCAACAGGCAATCAGACAATCCGTTTAATTGGTTTAATGAAAGATTGCGGGGTTGAATTGGTCATCTTAGATGAATTTCAGCACTTTATTGACCGCGATTCGGCTAAGGTGTTGAGAACGGTATCGGATTGGCTAAAAACTCTAATTCTGGATACGAATTTACCGATTGTTTTAATTGGTTTACCTGAAGCCGAACAAGTCTTGCAATTAAAGTCTCAATCTCAACTTAGTCGGAGATTTGCTAATCGTCATTATTTACGTCCTTTTTTCTGGAAGTCGGATGGGGGGAAAGAGTTTCGGACTTTTTTGCATTTATTAGAATCTTCACTTCCCCTCCAGGGAGCCTCTAACTTGTCAGATGAGTACACGACGAGAAGATTTTACTATGCATCTGATGGAGTCGTTGCCTATGTGATGAAATTAATCCGCTATGGAACTTACTTAGCACTTCAGCAAGGTCAAGAGCAACTTGATTTAATCACTTTAGCGACAGCTTTTGAAAAATCTGTTCGTGCAGATAAGCCTGATAAAGTCAATCCTTTTCTCACGGATGAGTTTGAACTTGAGTCAGTCAAGCAATCCCCGATAGATTTAGAAGTTGATTCCACCAACAATCGCCTGAAGCCTAAATCTAAAAAGTTACCCGTTTCCTCTGTTTTAAGGACTAATTAACTTGAGCAATGCCTCTCCACTACTGCTTAAAACTCCTCCTCCCTACGAGGATGAAGGCTTAGCTGGCTATATTCTTCGCTTGGCCCAAAGGAATTATTATCAATCTCCCAATTGGATTTTAAAGCTGGCTGGAGTAACAGCCCATCGACGACTGCACCTCACTTATAAGTCTAGTGAGCCTTCGCGCCTCAGCCAGTTAATTCAGGTTGAGGATGAACAGTTAAGGTTATTAGCTTTATTTCCTTATCAAGCCGTTTCTGATTCAAGTCCTCTTTCCTATACCATCTATAAATACGCTCGAAAGCTCTGCCCAAGCTGTTTGGAAGAATTTCCTTATTGCCGGAAGCTTTGGGACTGGAAGATGGTGAAAGTTTGTCACGAGCATCAATGTTTACTCATCAAGACCTGTCCGGGATGTCAGGAAGAAATTAGGTGGTCAAGACCGGGGGTGGCGAGGTGTCGATGTGGTTTCGATTTCCGGAATGCCTTAGTTGAGCCAGCTTCCTTTCACCAAGTCCATCTGTCTCGCTACTTATACAGTCTCATTTCTAGCTGACACGGGTGTGGTTCATCAGATGGATAGAAATTTCGTCTTATGTGCAAAAACATCAGGAAAATGTCATTAATTGCGCTCCTAGCCCCCCAGGAGAACGACCCATTTCACTTTATGTGCGACAGGGGGCTGCAAGTCCCATGACTCCGTTGGCAAAATTTCACTTTATGCGCGAACCCACATTTTCCTGAACTGAATCAACTTCCTGATGAGATGGTAGAACAGGTTCAAACCCTGCGTGAAACAGTCGCAGGCAAATACGTTCTACGTCTTTATCAAGAGGAGCGTTATACAGATTAGAGTTCAGAGGCAGAAGTGAAACAGGCAGATATTGTGCAACAAGCGCAGCCAAGTGTTGTGCTGCTAGACAACGAATCAACATGAATGAGAGCCTGACTCAAAAAATTCGGAATGATTTCGATCGCATCATGCGCTACATCCAAACCGCAGCAGAAACGGCTGAACGAGTTGTTTCTGTTTGCTCTGGCTCATTGATGTTAGCGGCGGCTGGACTGCTCAAAAATCGCCAAGCTACAACTCACGAGTGAAGAGAAAGCACGGCTGATTCAAGCAGGAATGGAGTATGACCCCCATCCGCCTGCTTGGGGAATCGATTGGAGCCAGATGGATCGAAAACGGTCAGAATAGTTGGCACAGGCACTAGGCTACAACAGCCTGAAAACGACCTTTAACCTAGTTAAGATTCTCGTTAAACGACCCGATTTGCTGCTCAAACTGGCTTTCTAAAATCCAAGGAGTTTCAACAGAAGAAAACATTGCTCTTCAGAAGGCAGAAGATAGAAGGCAGAGGGCAGAAGGCTCGCATATTTTAAAAACGTTGGATTGAAGCGGATTAAACCTTATGACAGATGTTCAGTCCCGATGGACTTCTTGCCCTGAAGTCGAACGACTTGCAAGGCAAGCTCTAGAATGAATTTACTCTCTAGACTAAATCTAGGATTCTCACGGGATTCAAAAGAATGTTCATTTGTTTCGATGTTCACTGGACAGCCATTGGCTTGATGATTTATCGGTAAAACAAACAATTAGAGTGTTTAATTTTATCAGATTTTTGCTGATTAAACCACTGCCATAGAATTAGTCTTTCGCTGCTTCTTGGGAATTGAAATGATAAATTCTGTTCCTTGCCCCAGTGTGGAATGGCACTGCAACTGCCCCTGATGTTTGTCTACAACAATCGAGTAACTAATACTCAACCCCAAGCCAGTACCACTGCCTACAGGTTTGGTCGTGAAGAAGGGGTCGAATATTCTCGATAGTACCTCCTCACTCATGCCACAACCATTGTCTGCAATCCGAATACTCACCCAATCAGAATCGATCGCCTGAGTGCTAATCGTAATCGTCAAAGGCTCGTCCGACGTTTCTTTTTGGTTGTGAGTTTCCTTCAACGCATCAATAGCATTAGAGAGAATGTTCATAAACACTTGGTTGAGTTGACTGGCGTAACAGGTCACCAAGGGAAGTTGAGCATACTGTTCAATCACTACAATCTCAGGACGCTTCCCCTGTTGTCTCAAGCGATGCTGTAAAATCACCAAGGTATCATTAAGCCCGTTGTGAATGTCGATCGGCTTGAGTTCCGCTTCGTCAAGGCGCGAGAAATTTCGTAAGGAAACGACAATATTGCGGATGCGTTCCGCGCCCAGCTTAATCGAATCCAGAAGTTTTTGAAAATCTTCAACCAGGAATTCTAGATCGATATTCGAGATAGCTTCTTGAATGCGAGGTGTCGGTTGGGGATACTCTTGCTGATACAGTTCAACTAAAGATAGTAAGTCCTGAAAATAGTGACTAGCAAAATCAACATTACCGTAGATAAAACTAACAGGATTGTTGATTTCGTGAGCCAAGCCTGCTACCATCTGACCCAAGCTGAACATTTTTTCGTTCTGAATTAGTTGCGCTTGGGTGTTTTTGAGTTCCCTCAAGGTTTGCTCGAGTTGCTCGGTCTGCGCTTGAGCGATCGCAGTCGCAACACGACTCTGCTTGTAAAGTTCGGCTTGGTCAATGGCAATCGCTAGCTGGTCAGCAACGGCTTGTATAAGTTCGACCTCACTGTCAGTCCAAGGGTGCGAATCATTGGAACATTTGATAATGCTTAAGGCACCGATTTCACCCAATTGCGTCTGAAATGGCACATTGAGCAGCGATGTATAACCCATCTCCAGCATGTACTGCTTGAGAATTAGGTCATCGAGGGTATCAACTTTATCGATTCGCAAGGTTTCTCCACGCCTGAGAGACTCAACTGAAGGACCAACGTTTTCAGCGGTGAACAAACCCAGTTCGCAAAAAGTAGAGTTGACGTTGGCTCTCCTGACGAGTTCCCAGCCACAAGCATCAGCTCGCCACCACATCAAGCCAGTAGAGTCAGTACAGAGCAGATTGCGAACCTCATGCAGGGCTGTTTCAATAATCGTGTCGATGTCGAGGGAGTTGCGAATTTGGTTCACCATGCGGTTGAGCAGTGCTTCCCGCTGCGCCAGTTCCCGGAATCGAGCTTCTGATTGTTGGAGTTCCCGTTGAGATTGTTTGTGTTGTGTGACATCCACACCCAAGCCAATCAAGCCAATCGCTGTCCCAGAGGAGTCTTTAATCTTGGTTTTGATCACCTCCAAAGTATGCGGCTGACCGTCCGCAAATCGAAGAATTTCCTCAGCGTGATAAGGGGTATCCTGCATCCAAGCTGCCGCCTCACTTGCCATGCAGGCTCTAGATTCCTCTTCTGGCAAGATTTCGTTATAGTGAGCGGCTGCCAAAAATTGAGCTTCACAAACCCCTACATTTTCGCAGAAGGTTTTGTTGACTAACAGCATCCGTCCCCGCGTGTCCGTCATCCAGATCCAGATAGGTGCGTTATCGAGGATTGCTCTCAAGGTTTGCTTTTGTTTGAACAAAGCCTCTTGTGCTTGCTGGCGCTCAGTGATATCTCTGAGTACGGTACACATGACTGTGCGTCCCTTCCACACAAACGTTCCCGCACACAACTCCACGGGAAATAGTGTGCCATCCTTCTTCTTGTGCCATCGACAGATATGGTCGCCTCGTGTGAGGAGGGCTTTCTCAATGGCTATCTTTGTGTTTTCTGGTTCTGCACTCACATCAGTGGGGCTCAAACTCAGAGCTTCTTCCTTGGTATATCCGTAGAGTTTTAGGAAAGCTTCATTCACATCCAAGAACTGGCTTGTCTCAACATCGAACAAAGCGATCGCGTCCAGTTCTCTAGAGAAAAGGAGGCGATATTTCTCCTCGCTCTCTCGTAGTGCTACCTCTACCTGCTGACGTTCTGCGATTTCTTGAGAGAGTTGTTCGTTGGCTTTCTGGAGAGACGCTGTGCGCTGTGCTACTAATTCTTCTAAATGTTCCTGATACTGCCGCAGTTGTTCTTCCGCTTGCTTGCGCTGTGTGATATCTAGCAGCAAGCCATCCCAGAGAATCTCTCCTCCTGCGAGTCTCTCCGGACGAGATATACCCTGAATCCACTTCAGCTTTCCAGAGGGAGTAATGATGCGTCCTTCGTACTGCCACGGTTGTAAGGTGCGAGCGGAAACGATAACTGAATCGTTGAACGCTTGCAAGTCATCGGGATGAACCAGAGAGTTAAGTAAGTCAATATTCTTTTGAATCGCCTCTGGCTCTAGTTCAAGCAGCTCGCGGCAACCGGAACTGATGTAAAGCATTTGTTGTGAACCATCCGGACGCAGCAGCAATTGATAAATAACTCCTGGCAGATTGGCGGCTACTTTTCGCAGGCGTGCCTGACTGATTCTTAGAGCCTCTTCAGTGCGCTTACGCTCGGTAATGTCACGCACAAGGATTTGCATTTTGCCACCTGTTAGCCGTTTGAGATGAAGCTCAACGAAGATATAGCTGCCATTGGAGTGGCGCAGACAGCTTTCCATCTGTAGGGTTTGACCTGCCAGCAATCCGGCAAAGTTGCGCTCAACTGTCTGCCATTCATCTGGGCTAACGAGGTTTCGGACATTGAGTTGCAGGAGTTCGTCCTGAGTGTAGCCCAACATCTCACAAGCTTTGGGGTTAACTGTACTGTAGTTGCCGCAGGCATCAGTCATCAAAAAGCCATACAGTTCTGGAGTCAGTGGAGCATACATAAGTAAAAGCGGTAGATTTTACCTAATAAAAATGGATTTAAATCTTTCTTTAGGTAGATGATGAAACTCTATTGCAAGTGCATCTCATTTGTGGAAAACTATTAAATGACAATAAATGACAAGCTAATCTTTTTCCGTGTAGCTAGAATCTATTATTTATATTTTTAATATTTTATTAATTTTTAATTACTCAAGATTGATAAGTTAAGACAGAATTTAAGACTTACGTGTGTTGATAGGTATAGCAACCTGCAAACATAAATTTTCGCAAGAGTCCGAAAGAACACAATATAGACTGCTCCTTTGCATTTGCTGATGTCCCGTCCAATCGCTAACAAGCAGCCTTGACCCTCAATCGGTGTGGATTTTAGCTGAAATTCAGCCAGGACAGACGACCTGTTCTATACTTTGTTACTTCGCCAGCCTTAAGTTCTTCCTTAACTGTTCAAACTTACCTGGTCAAAGCTTCGGCAAAGCTTTACAATTGTTTGTCTATCAAATTGCCTTTAACAGAGGCAGTAGCCATCTGATATAACCAACTCTTAAATTCCTCTCTAACTTGCCAATCATCACAGGTAAAGCCTGCTTCAAGGAAATCGTACCCAAAATAGCTATTTTTCCAATTTGTTATTAGAGTGCAAGCCAAATGAGCAGAAGTCAGCGTAGACCCTTACGACTTTACGTAGGAGAAAGTGAGAGCGAAGAGCGACATGCTTCTTGGTTGGAACTCTTTTTTGATCTGGTTTTCGTCGTCGCCATTGCCGAACTCGCACACTTTCTGCACGACCATCTAACGTGGGCGGGGATTGGTGGTTTTGCGGCGCTGTTCGTACCCGTCTGGTGGTTGTGGATTGACTTTAGTTACTACGCCGATCAGTTCGATGTTGAGCGAGGTGCCTACCGCTATACAATGCTTGGCGTAATGTTTGGCATGATCGTCTTGGCGATGACTATTCCTAATGCATTGCACGGCGGTTCGGCTGCTTTCGCCACAATTTATACGGCTTTGCGTTTAGTCATAATTGTCTTGTACCTCCAAGCTTGGCGTTTGGTGCCGCAGTCGAGGGAACTAACGGCACGCTATACAATTAGTTTCTCCATTGCGTTCGCGTTGTGGCTGATTTCTATTGTCGTACCCGAACCTGCTCGCTTTGTGCTTTGGGGTATTGCCCTGTTTATTGAAATAAGTAACGGACCAATCACCTATGCCACGATTCGGTCGGTTCCCGCTCAGGTTTCGCACATGGATGAGCGATTTGGTCTGTTTGTCATCATTGTACTGGGTGAGGCGATCGTTGCTGTCGCTACAGGGGTTGCTGGCACTCAATGGCAATGGTGGGCGACACTCACAGGGCTTGGCGGTTTCATCATAGCCGTAAGTTTGTGGACAATGTACTTCGAGCGGGCAGATTCCTCGGTGATTAACTGGGCGTTGAGAGGTAACAGGCAAACCTTGCTGCGTTCTTACGTCTATGGCTACAGTCATGTCTTTGTGTTTGCTGGCATTGTCGCCACCGGAATTGGTATTCAGTCAGCGATTGAAGCAGCGACTAAAGGAAGCTTGACGATCGAGGCGCGGGTAATCCTGTGTGGAGGGCTTGCAGTGTTCTTACTTGGACTCAGTGCCGTTCAGTGGGCTGCACCTCGTTCTCTACCCGGTCAGATTATCGGAGTTCGGATGCTGGCAGCTTGTTGTTATGCAGTTCTTGTATGGTTTGGCAGTTTTCTAACTCCCCTCGTTCTCACAGGAGTGCTGACAGCTACTTTGGTGAGTCTAGTTGTCTTTGAATCTTCCTGTTTGGAGCGTGTCGCGCCTTAGTGAAACCGAGGGATAGCAGTCGAAGAATAGTTTGCTGTCCTCATTCATCTGGAATCAGTTTTCCAATTTCAGTTGAATCGCTGTTTCTCTTGTTTGAGCCAAGAATGCTTCGAGAAGGGGTTTGCCAAATTCTATCAAAGGTTTTACCACTTCTTCGCCTGCTGTTGCTGGTGTACCTGCATTGAAAGGTGGTTCAGGATTGTACTCCATCATCAATTGAGTCATCTTCGCCACAGCTTCCCCACAAAGTAAGCCTAGTAAGGTTAAACCAAAATCGATCCCTGATGTGACACCAGCGCCCGTCACTCGATCGCGATCGATCGCAACCCTTTCAGGAACAACTTCAACCCCCAGCATTGCCAGTTGATCTCGAAATGCCCAATGGCAGGTTGCTTTATAGCCTTGCAATAAACCAGCCGCCGCTAAAATCAGCGAGCCTGTGCATACGCTGGTCACATACTGAGCTGTTAAACTTTGCTGTTTGAGGAAGTTTAGGATTTCAGTGTCTTTCATGACTTCGACTTGTCCAACGCCTCCTCCAGGAACACAAATCACGTCTAGGGGTGGGCAATCTGCAAGTGTTGTAGATGGAACAAGGGTTAGCCCTTCATTGCTGGCAATTGGAGCCAGGGTTTTCCAGATCAAATGCACTTGCGTATTGGGGGGAAATGCTAGAACTTGGTAAGCCCCCATTACGTCGAGTTGAATAACACCGGGATAAATCAAAAAACCAACTTGTAGTTGATTCATAGTTCTGCTGTTGTCTGAAGTTTCCTATCGTGGAACGATTGTAGAGAGGGATTCCAAACCTGAATAGTCCTCAAGTGGGTACACTTTCAGCGCAATCATGGCTAGTTCTCTTCATCCTTTATTTCAAGCGATCGCTACTGCACCAACTGAACAGGCATTACGATTCAGGTTTATGGACGGTGTAAGCGAATACTTTGGGGTACAACGCTGGGGAATCTACCTTCTAAATGAAGAGAATTGCTTGGCAAGTTTTGATGTCGAAGGTGTCTCGGATGCTTTCGTTGAGCGATATGAAAAAATTGGCAAATCGGTCGATCCAGTCCTGCAATATGTGTTGAAGTATCACGCTCCAGCTCATGAAGAATTGGTGTTCCCTGTGGGAGGCTGGAAACGGAGTGAGCTCTATCAACGATGTTGTTCCGAATACGATCATGAACATATTATGACCGGACCTATTGTGGGTCGTGGTCAGTTAATTGGTACAGTTCACTTTGCTCGTGTCGGTAACACACCAGGTTTCAGTCAACATGAATTAGTTGGTTTGAGTGCAGTTTGTACTCATTTATCTGTGTGCCTTGCCCAGTTACGGAAACAGCCTTCTTCTACTCCAGAGCCAATTCTTAAACGCCTGACTCCGCGAGAAGTTCAGATTGCAAATCTTGTAGCCAAAGGATTGACCAACGCAGAGATCGGTGCAGAGTTATGGATTACCCAGAATTCTGTCAAGCAAGCTCTAAAGCGGATGTTTCGGAAATTGGAAGTTTCTGCTCGGACGGAAATGGTCGCGAAGTTACGAGGTATACTTCAATAGCAATTTACAGATGCTGACCCAAGAACTGATCCAGCTTATCACGATACTTCGCTCGCTCATTAATCTACCCGAAGGCGAAGCTATCAAGGCTACAAACCTATTTAAAATTTATACCCTGGAACGAGGTAATTTCTTTGTTCGTGCGGGCGATGTGCCGAAAACAATCGGGTTTGTAATCTCCGGCATCCTGCGCTTATATTATGTCGATCGCGACGGCAACGAATATACGAAATCATTTTGTGCTGAGAATAGCTTTGTTGCCGCCTATAGCGCGTTGCTATTGCAACAGCCCTCACGACTTTTTATTCAGGCATTGGAGGATACAAAGCTACTCATTGCCGATTATTCAGCTTATCGAGTACTTTCAGAAAACCATGCCTGCTGGCAAGCGCTGAATTGCAAAATTGCTGAATTCTTATTCATCAAGAAAGAGCAGCGGGAAAGTGCTTTGCTATTAGATGATGCCAAAACTCGCTATTTGAGTTTTCAAGAGGAATACCCTGGCTTGGAAACTCGCATCAGGCAACATCATATTGCTTCCTACCTCGGCATCACTCCTGTCACCTTGAGCCGAATTCGTGCCCAATTGAAATCGCATTAACTTATGTTAATGAACTCCCACAAGCTCCAGTCTAGGATGGCTTCAATACCCTAACGACTAGAGTAATTTATGAAAACGGCTCACAATACTGTTTTGATTACAGGCGGAACATCAGGTATTGGCTTGGCTCTCGCTCGGCGGTTTCTTCATCAAGGGAATGCCGTGATTGTGACAGGCACAAATGCTGAAAAAGCTGAAGCCGTGAAAAGCCTATTGCCAACGATTACCGTCGAACTAGCAGATATGCGCGATCGCCAAGCACTTGATAAGTTAGTCTACAACTATCCTGACGTAAACATTCTCATCAATAATGCAGGCGTTCAGTATAACTATGACTTTGCAGATCGTGCGATCGCAGTTGAGCAGATTGAAACTGAACTAGACATTAACTTGCTCAGCCCTCTGTATCTAACAAAACGTTTTCTCCCGCAACTTCTGAGCCACCCCAATGCTGCGATTATTAATGTTTCGTCAGGGTTGGGCATTGTGCCAAAGCAAAGCGCCCCAGTTTATTGCGCCAGCAAAGCCGCGCTGCACAGTTTCACCAAAACCTTGCGATGGCAGCTTGAAGCAACCTCTGTTCGAGTCTTTGAGATTATTCCGCCGCTCGTGGATACTGCCATGACACGAGGACGGGGACGCGGCAAGATTAAACCAGAGGCATTAGTCGAAGAATTTTGGCGTGATTTTAGCCAAGATAGATTTGAAATGCGGATTGGTAAAACCAAATTACTGTTTGTGCTTGGGCGTCTCATACCAACACTTGCAGAACGCATTATGCGCCCTGGGCTTTAACAACATTAGACCTCTTGCCTGAATAGAAAACGTTAGTTACCGACCTAATCATTAAGCTCAAAAATCACGGCTAAATAAGAGTTTTAAAGTAAGATTAGCATCCCATAGTTCATGTTTCTTAAGCCATACGATAGGCTTTTGGAGACAGCCCTGTATGTTGACGAATCACCTTACCCAAATGACTGTGGCTGCTAAAACCGCACAACATCGCAATTTCCATCACGGGGAGTTCTGTTTCCTTAAGCAGATGCTTTGCTCGTTCTAACCGTTGTTGCAGCACATATTGATGCGGTGTTAAGCCCGTTGCTTGCTTGAAGCACCGACCGAAATGAAACTGGCTGATGCCAAGTAAGCCTGCCAAATCAGATAACTTGATGTCTTGAGCGAGACAATCATGGATGTAATCGCTGACTTGCAGCAGTTGGCGATCGCTCAACCTTCCGTCATACTGAGCTACGCAGGGTTGAATAGCCGAATAACTCCTCAACAGATGCACTGCCAGCGCATTGGTGAGCGATTCAACATAGAGTTGTCCGGCTAGTCCACCATTCTTGATTTCGCTTAATAGCATCACACCTAACTGTTCGATCTGTGGATGGCGAACCCGAAATTCTGGCAATAGTTCTACCCTGTCAGAATCCATCTCATTCGCCTCTTGAGCAACCTGCTGGAGAAGTTGCGGGGCGATCCGAATCCGCAGATACTGGTCTTCCTGCTTCCATTGCGAGAAAATCGGTGAGCCAGCAGGGATGATGCAGATATCGCCCTTTACACAAGGGATTGTCTGTTGGCGCTTATCCATCGCTTGCAACAAACGCGACGGACGATGATTCAAAGAAATACAGATCGTATGATCTGCCAAATTCTCATATTTCTCCTGTCCTGGAGGTTGACGAAATTCTTCAACGACAATGTTTTTCCAACTCAGCGGTTCACTCGATCGAACTGGAGGATAAAGCCTGTTTTCCAACAGCTTAACCATCTGTCTAACGGGCGTAACTGGAACTTGCATGGAATGTCTTGCTCCTGGGTAGCTGAGTTTGAGAGACGTTGGGGCTTGAACCTTTGCAAATTAAAAAGTTGCCGCAAGATTTTAATAGTCGGGCAAGGTTTGAGTAGTTTGAAATCATTAAATTTTTATAAATTGTAGACCGTTCACGAGTTTTACAGCTAGGAAGCTGCAATGGTCACTAAAACATTGGCTAAACCGGGCATCGCGATGGAAGTCCGCGAGTTTGGTAAACTGGCGGTGCCGTTGGCGGGTGCTCAACTTGCCCAAGCCGCCGTTGGATTTGTCGATACGTTGATGATGGGGCATTTGGGTGCAGAAAGTCTTGCCGCAGGGGGATTGGCATCCTCAACTTTTCAGCTTGTGCTGAATACAACCAGTGGGATTGTGATGTCTGTCAGTCCACTGGTCGCTGAGGCGTATGGGGCAGGACGAAAAACGCAGGTTGAGCAAATTGCGCGGCAGGGATTATGGCTGTCGTTAATCATTGGCATCCCGATGATGTTTGCGATCGGTCACCTCAATTCAGTGATGATTCATCTGGGGCAAGCCGAGCGGACGGTAATGCTAGCAGATGGTTATCTTAACTACATTCTGTGGGGATTTTTTCCAGCGATCGGGTTTGCTATGCTGCGAGGCTATGTATCTGCGCTCTCCCAAGCCCGCCCTATCATGATAATTGTGCTTGTCGGAACGATCGCCAACATCACAGGCAATTACGTTTTGGGCTACGGGAAGTTTGGCTTTCCCCGCATGGAGTTGGCGGGGTTGGGATTAGCCAGCGGACTCAGTTTTTGGGTGATGTTTCTGGCGTTGTTTCTCTACACCTGCAACAACCAGACGTTGAAGGAATACCGATTCTGGTGCGAGTTGCATCGACTCAGACCGCAAATTCTTTGGCAGTTGGTCGTGGTTGGCATCTCAATCGCTGTCACGATCGCGGTAGAGTACGGGTTGTTCACAGCCGTCACATTCCTGATGGGCACATTAGGCACTGAGACTCTGGCTGCCCATCAAACCGTCTATCAAACCGTTTTTCTGCTGTTCATGGTGCCGCTGGGGATGTCCTATGCAGCGACGGTACGAGTCGGGCAATGGATGGGGCAACGCGATCGCCAGGGAACAAGACAAGCCGGATATATCAGCGTCGCTGCTGCGGCAATCTTCATGGGGCTGACTGCGATCGTCCTACTCCTATTTCGCCAACCGATCGTCGGCATTTATTTAGATATCAACGATCCAGAATCAACCAACATCATTCGACTGGCAATCCCGATGTTAATCATTGCCGCTTTAGCCCAATTTTTGGATGGAGTGCAACGAGTAGCAATGGGTGCATTGTACGGACTTCAGGACACGCGCACCCCAATGATTTTGAGTGTTATTACCTTTTGGGGAATTGGACTAGCCAGTGGTTATGTTCTGGGATTTCCGATGGGATTTGGTGGTATGGGATTGTGGACAGGACAATCAATTGGTGTGGCGGTTGCAGGGCTTATTTTCCTTTGGCGTTTTCATAGCCTGACCTCAAAAAGTAATTTTGCTCGATTGGAGCGAGGTAATTCTCCGTCCCATCATTTACATCATTAATGGAATGGGTGGTTCCTATCCCAGCTATTCAGGTAGAGAACCGCCCATGCCAATCAGCTCAACAGTGTATTGAACCGGAACAGAGCATAGGTTGTTGTTGAGTTGCACTATCTCAAAACGAATAGACAATCCCCACGCATTAGTGAATAATATATTATTGTATTCATTATTCATTTTTGAGGAGCTGCCCGATGACCAAAGTTCCAGCATCCCCAGCTCAAGCAGCCAGAAAACCTAACCATCAGTTACCACCAGGACCACAAAGATATTTACTCCTCAAACTCTCAAAACTTCAGCATCAGCCAATTGAATATCTCGGTCAAATGTGGCGCGAGTATGGGGATTTAGTGCGATTGCCCATCATGCCTGGTTTTACGATGTTTTTGGCAGTTCATCCCGATCATGCCGAGCATATTTTGTCTCAGCATTCAGACCGATATGTCAAGCCCGATTTTTTCCTCAAACCGATGGGGTTAGTCCAGGGAAAAGGGCTTTTTTCCAGTGAAGGGGAGTATTGGCGCAAACAGCGCCGCTTGATGCAACCTGCCTTTCAACAAAAGCAACTGGTCAATCTTTATGCTGTAATGTGGCGTTGTATAGAGGAGCTGCTGCTGGAATGGGAACGCAAGCCAGAAGGTGAGGTATTTGATATTGCATCTGCCATGACGCAGCTTACTTTGAAAATTCTTGGATTGACTCTATTTAGTGTCGATATCAGTGCAGAGTCCGATCGGCTTGGACAAGCACTGCGAACTGCCTTGGAATATGTCTACTATCGTCTGAATACTCCCCTGGCATTACCAGCTTGGGTACCCACACCGAGAAACCTCAAATTCCGTCAAGCCAAACAAACCTTAGATGAGGTTGTGCTAGAAATCATTCAATCGCGCCGTCAAAATCCAATCAAGCAACCCGATTTGTTATCTATCCTTCTAGATTGCCGGGATGAGGAAACGGGAGAAGGGATGAGCGATCGCGAACTGCAAGATGAACTGATCACACTGATTAATGCTGGGCACGAAACCACAGCAACGGCGTTAACTTGGACTTGGTATCTGTTGGGATCTTATCCCGATGTGATGGCAAACATGCAGGGTGAAGTCCAGACTGTTTTAAATGGTAGTCATCCAACGTTTGAAAGCCTGCCGAAACTCCAATATACTCGCCAAGTCTTCGAGGAATCGATCCGGTTCTGTCCGGCTGGATTAGCAATGGCACCCAGAGTTGCATTAGAAGACGACGAAATTCAGGGATACTTCATTCCGAAAGGATCGATTTTCATGATTGCCCCGTACTTTACCTGGCGGCATCCTGATTTTTGGGACAATCCAGAGCAATTTAATCCCGATCGCTTTGGAGCCGAACAGGCAAATCAAAGACCTAAGTTTGCTTTTCTTCTCTTTGGAGCTGGCCCTCACACCTGTATTGGTAAACATTATGCTCTGATGGAAGCTATCGCAATTTTGGCAGGGATTGTCCAGCGGTTTCAGATTGAACTACTTCCCAATCAACCCATTGAAATCGATCCAAGATTTACGCTGCGTCCAAAATATGGCATTAAAGTTACAGTGCGAAAAAGATATTAATCTGACCATGCAGCGACTGGATGAAGCAAAACGAGAAGCCATTTTGAATGCAGCGAAACAACGACTAAGCCAATACGGGGTCAGGAAAACAACCATGCAGGAAATCGCTGAGGATGTGGGAATCGCAGTTGGAACGCTGTACTTGTATTTCAAAAACAAGAATGAAATTTTAATTGCAACAGCAGAAGCTTATGCTCAGCAGCACATTGCAGATACAGAGAAGATTCTGCGATCGCAATTGCCTGCACCTGAAAAACTTAAAGCTTATCTAGTCAATCGGTTTCGCGCAGTTCAAGAGAATCGTCTCAGTGGATCTCATGCTGCGGAACTCGCTCGTGCTGTGATTCGATTGAAACCACAGTTACAGGAAGAGCAAGGCAAGGCAGTTAAGAATAATGTGTTGAGCATCTTACAAGAAGGCATTCAAGCCAATTTGTTTCAGATTGAGCACTTAGAGCAAGACCTAGCGGTGTTTTTGTACTCAATTGGCTACTTTTTCCCCCTTCCTACCACTGAACAGTATTACGAGCCATCCGAGGAGAACCTGTGTCTTGTCGTTGACTGGTTTATTAAACAGTGGTGCCGAGAGAGTGACAACAATTGATCGTTGTGTGCAAAGTTCATGATTGTCTAACTAGAAATCCCTAGTTCTCTTTCCTTGCCTAGACGACGTTTGCGTGCATACAGTTGAATCACTACAGCAAAAATCAGGACTAAGATAATCGTCCCCCAAGCTGTAATACCAGTTGGCAAATTGTTCTTAAAAATTGCCAATAGCACCACCAAGCCTAGCAGGATAGTAGGTATCTCATTAATCCGTCGCATTTGCAGACTGTTGATTGAGCAAGTTCCCTTCTCCAACTGACGAATTAACCAACCGCAATAGAAATGAAAGCCAATTAGCAATAACACAAAGAAAAGTTTTATATGCAGCCAGAGTTGTTTCAAAACATCGGGTTCAGTCCAGATAATCCCGATCGCCATTGCAATTGTGAATATCATGGCTGGCATCATAATCAACTTGTAGAGCAGCTTTTCGATACGGCTATACTCTTCCTTTAAAGCTGCCCTAATCGGCTCTGGGCGTTCTTGGGCTTCAATATGATAAATGAACAAGCGTGGCAGATAAAATAATCCTGCAAACCAAGCGACAAAGCCAATAATGTGAAACGACTTGAACCATAGATATGCCATAAAGTAACTCACTCCTTGTTATGCGCTCGCCTCGGGCGCTGCGCTCCGCGCAATCGCGCCACCATCAACTACCAAAGCTTAACTTGTTGGCTTAACTTCACTATCTTCCCTTGCATTGCTCTGCGATAAGCTTAACACTGGCTCACCAGTAAGCAAACACTCAATCGACCAGTTAAATTTCTATTATGTTACATAAATTTATTCAATATTCAGCACTTTAAAAATAATATAATTGCAAGAATTTGGTATATAAATTCCTCATTTATAAAGCAAAAACATCTCAAGAGTGTTTAAACAAATGGACGATTTCAGATGATGAATCAATGAAAGGCAATATTGGAGTTTATATCCTTGAGCGGACTGAAAGAGATTACACATTTCATTACAAACAAAACCACTCGCGATCGCTAGCTGAGCTAAAAGACTGATAAATTCCGGCTTAACTTGCTAATCTTCCCTGGTCAAACCTCGATACACACTAAACACTGAGTACGGGCATAGTGCAGCATTCCCATCGGGAGCTGGCGTGGTAACTTCACGATTGAGGAACTTCAGACATGGAACTACATAGCAAAGTCGCGATTATTACTGGAGCCAGCAGTGGTATTGGTAAAGCGATCGCTCAAGATTTGGATGCTGCCGGAATGAACCTAGTGTTAACAGCGCGATCGCAAGAGAAACTCAATCAAGTGGCTGCATCGCTCAAAAACGCCAGCGTCCTAGCGGCAACCATCACCGATCCAGAGGTACCACAAAAACTAGTCGATTTTGCGATCGCCACGTTTGGACGGTTGGATGTGGTGATCAACAATGCCGGAGCCATGACAGTCGGTGCCATTGATGACGTGGATATTGAAGCGGTCTGTCAAATGGTGCGCCTGAATGTGGAATCGGTTTATCGCATGGCGTATATTGCATTGCGTCACTTCAAACAAGCAGGCAGTGGATTTCTCATCAATACCTCAAGTATCTCAGGCTTGAAAACGGTGCCCAACTACGGAGCTTACAACGGCACCAAATTCGCGGTAGAAGCGTTTACCGATGCACTGCGAATGGAGTTAGCCGGAACAGGTATCAAAGTTGCTGCGATCGCTCCTGGCACGGTTGACACGGGGCTATATGACCACTGGGGACAAGACGATAAAAGCTGGATTATGTCAGGGGGTGCTTTGCAACCCGAAGATATAGCTCGTAGTGTGCGATTTGTTCTGGAGCAACCAGATCATGTTCTCATTCCTAGATTGCTAGTCGTACCTAGCAACCAACCTCTGTGACATCACCGAGCGGCATGAATTGAGATGTGACAGGAGGGCAGTTGGCTAGGCGAGCGATCGCTTCTCGATCAAGACAAAAGCAGCAAGTGAGTTGAGAGTTGTAGTGAAGGAAACGCAATATCCAATTGAGCGGCTTTCGTCTCGTGAATTGGAAGTTTTAAAGCTGATGATTGAGGGGTTTAGTAATCCTGAAATTGCTGCAACTCTTCATCTGAGTCCCAATACTATCAAAACTCATGTGAGCAGTATTTTGAATAAATTTGGTGTGAATCACCGAATTCAAGCCGCAGTTTTTGCCGTTCGTAACGGTCTAATCAATTAGTGCAAGAAGGCAGAAGGCAGGAGGCAGAAGGCATATAAAAGTTGCAGCTTAGCAATTAATTATTTCTCTTCAAAAGAGCTTGGTCATGGCTACTAACACTTCAAAAGTTTGGTTCATTACAGGTAGTTCAACGGGGTTTGGTCGATCGCTGACTGAAGCGGTTCTCAAACATGGTGATTGTGTCATCGCCACAGCCCGCAAACCAGAACAATTACAGGATTTAGTTGAGCGCTATCCAAACACCGTAAAGCCACTCCGTTTAGATATCACCAATCTGGATGAAGTCCACTCGGCCATCAATGCGGCGATCGATGCCTTTGGTCGGATTGATGTTTTGGTGAATAATGCAGGTTATGGTCTGGTGGGCGCACTCGAAGAGTATAGTGAAGACCAAATTCGCCAAAACATTGAAACCAATCTGTTTGGTGCAATCAATACAATCCGTGCTGTGTTGCCGATTATGAGATCGCAAAAAGCAGGACACATTTTGAATATGTCTGCGATCGCAGGATTCACGAATGAACTGGGCTTCTCTATCTATGGCGCTGCCAAGTTTGGTTTAAAGGGTATTTCAGAAGCAGTACAGGGAGAAGTTACACCGCTTGGTATTAAAGTAACGATCGTTGAACCCGGCCCATTTCGCACAGATTTTATCGGGCGATCGCTAGTTCGAGCTGAAAATTCTATTGATGCTTATAACGAGACTAGCGGTAAATTTATTCAGTTCCTCGACACGATTGAAGGGAGGCAACCCAGCGATCCTGATAAAGCTGCTCAGGTTCTGATTCAAGTGGTTGAGTCCGACAATCCACCACTCCGCCTTGTGTTGGGTAAGTATGCTTACAACAAGTTTCGCCAGAAGATTGCCTCTTTAACGGCTGAATTGGATGCTTGGGAAGCGATCGCATCTAATACTGATTTCGAGGTTGTGGAAGCAGCACACTGACAAAAGAATTTCATTCGCCGATAGGAATAGAAGAATTTAACTCAATCAACAAAGGAGCGATCGGATGCAGATTGAAGGTTCAGTTGCCCTAATTACAGGTGCAAATGGAGGCATCGGCAAATATTACGTCGATGCATTGCTAGAAGCGGGGGCTGCTCGAATTTATGCGGGAGCACGCAACCCTGACTCTGTAAGTCAGATGGCATTTACTGACCCAGATCGGATTATCCCAATTCGACTCGATATTACTAATGAGCAATCGGTAAGTGCCGTAGCTGCGAAATGTCAGGATGTGACGCTGCTCATCAACAATGCGGGAGTAGCGGTCAACTACGGAGGGTTAATTACTGCGCCAGACCTTGCTAAGGCTAGAACCGAGATTGAGGTCAATTACTTCGGTACTCTAGCCATGTGCCGTGCCTTTGCACCCATCCTCAAAACGAACGGGGGTGGAGCGATCGCTAATGTGTTGTCAATCTTAGCTAGGGTTACGGCTCCTATACTTGGCTCATACTGTGCCTCGAAAGCGGCTGCCTTAGCTTTGACACAAGGAGTACGAGCTGAATTGGCAGCGCAGGGAACCTTAGTCATTGCCGTGATGCCAGGAACAGTTGACACCGAAATGAGCAAGGATTATCCACCCCCAAAAGTATCTCCAGTTGAGGTCGCAAGGGCTACGTTGCAGGCAGTGATAGACGGCGTTGAGGAAGTCTACCCTGGTGAGCAGGCAACAGAAACGGCAGCACAACTGCTTCAAGACCCCAAAGCTGTTGAAAAGTCGATGGCTACGCTGCTTCCCCATGCTTGAGAGAGGCTAATTCATTTTATCAGGAGCCAAAAATGAGCGAAGCTCACTTTCACGATGAAATTTCCCTTGCCGAAGAAGCAGAAAAACTGGCTAAAAAGGCGATGGAGTTAAAACTTATCCCTGGTTTTGTTATCCATTTTTATCCAGATAGCTGGCAATTTTACCTTGATAAGGAACAAGCAACGGAACCTTTAACTCCAGAAGAAGCATATTTTCATTGCAAAAAACTCCTTGAACAATCAAGCCAATAAAACGGACTGCCACGCGATAGCGGTAGCGACGTTAGGAGCGTCAGCGCAGATCAGCAAGCTTGTTTCCGTAAGCATGGTGTACAGCGCAAAGCCCAGATCGCGAAGCATTGGGGAAGACAGATAAGTTCTGAGGGGAGTTGCCTATGGGAATTCAATCAATGCGTGCGGCTTGGTATGAGAAACAGGGAGATGCACGGGACGTAATTCAGTATGGTGAAATGTCAGTCCCTGAACCTAGCCCTGGAGAAGTGCGAGTCAGAGTTCATACATCAGGCGTTAATCCATCCGATACCAAAGTTCGTGCTGGCTGGGGCGGGATTACTGTTCAATTTCCGCGAATTATTCCGCACCAGGATGGGGCAGGCGTTATTGAAAGCGTTGGTGAAGGTGTGCCAACCTCACGCATTGGTGAACGGGTTTGGCTCTATGAAGCTCAACAGGGACGACCCTTCGGTACAGCCGCCGAGTATGTTGTGGTGCCGAGTCATCAAGCTGTTTACCTCCCAGATAACACTAGCTTTGCAGAGGGAGCCTGTCTTGGTGTCCCAGCAATGACGGCTCATCGGTGTGTATTTGCCGATGGTTCGGTGAATGGACAAGTGATTCTGGTTACAGGTGGTGCAGGCGCAGTTGGGAACTATGCAGTGCAGTTTGCTAAATGGGGTGGTGCAAGCGTAATGACGACGGTAAGTCGTCCCGAACAGGCTGAACTGGCAAAAGCCGCAGGGGCAGACTACATCATCAACTATAAAACAGAGGATGTCGTGCAGCGCATTCGGGAGATTACTCGAAAGGAACGCGGACTGAACCGCATTATAGATGTGGATTTCAACGCCAATCTTTACATCACCGATGCCGTACTGCGAACTAACGGTATAGTTGCAATGTATGCAGCCGAGCCGGATGTTCGTCCAGCCGTGCCAATTCTGTCACTAATGCTCAGAAATATCAATATTCGCACAGTACTAGTTTACACAATGCCCAAGGAAGCCAAGCAAGCAGCGACTCGCGATATTGTAGCGGCACTTGAAGCTGGTGCTTTGCGCCATAACATTGCTCGACGCTTTCCCCTCACTGACGTTGCTGCTGCCCACGAGGCACAAGACAGTGGGCAGATGATCGGCAAAGCCATCCTTGAACTTGCGTAATCGAGGAAACTTCGGAAAGACAATATGAATCTGCAATTTGAAGGAAAACGTGCCCTCGTCACTGGAGGAAATAAAGGTATTGGTTTTGCCATCTGTCAAGGATTACTTGCAGCAGGATTTGAGGTGATTCTTGCTGCGCGATCGCTTGACAAAGGTAAAGCTGCTATTGAAAAACTCCCATCGGCTGAAAAGGTGCGTCTAGCTGTACTCGATGTCACCGATGATAACTCGATTCGCCAGGTCACCGAAGAGTTGTCCCAGGAAATCGGTCATCTGGATGTACTAATCAACAATGCAGGCATTTATCCCGATGAAGGCGTAAATATCCTAACTATTTCACGCGACTTGCTGAATCGCACAATGGATACTAATGCCTTGAGTCCAATTCGGGTGGTTCAAGCTTTCTTGCTCCTGTTAGAAAAGGCATCTGCTGCAAAGATCATCAATGTTTCGAGTGGATACGGGCAATTGGATGGACTCTCTGCCGATGTGCCGAGTTACTGCTTGTCCAAACTCGCCCTCAACGGCGCAACAATTATGTTAGCTGATGCCCTGCGCTCTAAAGGAATTGCTGTTTACGCCATGTGTCCAGGTTGGGTGAGGACGGATATGGGAGGTTCCTCAGCTCCCCGATCGCCTGAGCAAGGCGCTGACACGGCAATTTGGCTAGCGACAGAAGCTTCGCCCAGTTTGAGCGGCAAGTTTTTCCGCGATCGCAAAGAGATTTCCTATTAAGGAAAACACAAAATAGGCAGACCTATTGTATTTGTTTGCATATCATTCATCCATCATTCACAAAGAGATTTTCTTCTAATAAATAGCACCGATTTGTTTCTTTCACTCTAATTCATTTAGACAATGAAAATCATTATTAACTAACGGAGATTCTCATGGCAAATCATCAAACCGTTCTGCTTGCTGGTGCCACTGGTAACATGGGCAGCAAAATTGCAGCAACACTCGCTAAGAAAAACGAAGTTAAGCTGCGGGCATTGGTTCGGAATAAGACCGGGCGTGATGATAAACAACAGCAACAACTCGATCAATTACAAGC
>CBKWLJ010000071.1:0-24914 GCA_966675205.1 uncultured bacterium | reverse complement strand
CCGGAACCATGGTTCCTTATGCTGTGCGTCGGACGCGATCGCACTTGATGCGTTTTAATAAACTCTATGATGATATCAAAATGGGCAAAGTTGATAGTGGTTGGTTAGAAAAAGTTGAGGAAATTGATAACATCTTCCCGCAAATCAACTATCGTGTTTACCGACCGTTGTAATTAGTTTATAAAACCGCAGATGAACGCAGATAAACGCAGATCAAAGATATCTGCGTTTATTCGTATTTATATAAAGTTATCGAAAAAAAGCAGAAACAGTAGCTATCAACTACGTGTTTGATGAGTTGAATATGCACCGAATTATGGCATCTTATACCGAGTTGCGTTCAAAGATAGTAGCTGAGATTGACACGGAGACGCGGGGACGCGGGGACGCGGAGAAAATGAATATGCTACGTATGAATGCAACTTGGTATTACCTGCCACACAATCAACGTAGTGGAAAGCTTCTAAAGCGATTAGGATTTGTAGCTGAAGGATATGCTCGTGACTATTTGATGATTAACGGACAGTGGGAAGATCGCATTCTTACGAGCTTAATTAATCCCAATTGGAAGTCTGAGCGAGCGACGTTCTGACTCCAGTAAGGTTTAGATTCAGGTAAAAACTACAACCAACAAGCCTCGATTCGAGCAAAAAAATCGCTCCTGATTCCCCAAAAATTGAGCTGCTCGAATTGCATCTGACTCCCACTAGCCAAGGATGGTAAGTGACCTACTGGCCCCCAGGTTAAAGAAAAGCTCAGTTCTTCATATTTTTTCCATCCTCTCAATAATTTTATTCCGTTGCGATCGCGCCAGCCAACACGTAAACCAAATTGCTCATAAACTGCATTATCATACTGACCCAATTCTCCCCCAACACTTCGCCAGATTTCTTTTTGCACACTAAAGCCAAATTGTCCATTACTATACTTCAACCAGAGCCGATCTATAGTATGCAGATCGGCACAGGGAAAGCTTTCAATAGACTCAATAGTCAGATATTCTTCTTGTTCTCGATTAGCGGCTTTGAGGATAACTAGCAATGTTTCATGATCAGCCTCTTGCCATTGACCCGCTTTCAGTAGATCTCGTAGCTTAGTGTAGTCAATATCCCGTTCAGAAATGAGTTCATCAGGTGTCTCTGGGTCAACTGCTATACCTAGCGTTTTTTGCTTTTTCTCCAGTGTATAGTTGACAATATAAGGAATTTCCCCACTACGTCCATAGTTCTCAACAATTTTGCAATACTCAGCTTCGACTTTACCGTGCTCTGTCCCTGCCTCACTGTTGACAATTGGGCTGGGTAGAACAGTCAATAAAATATCGAAGTCTTTATCCTCCAGAATCATATCTGATGCTTGCTGGGGCTGAATAGACTGAACTTTTTCTTTGGCATAATTATGTAAGTCACGGGTGTAGATTAAGCCTGTCTCTGCTTGAGCCACTACCCCTGTCTCAATTCCTTCAACAAAGTACTGAGTGTAGGGTGAAAGACTTGCTCCTGACTGCTCAACAGTAGCTTTTGTAACAGTGGAAGCAGTGAGAATAATCCGCCCTTTAGCCCCCAACTCTCTATGGAGATTCACACCTACATCTGCCGTTGGTAAACCTTCAGATAAGGGAGAGTGGAAGCAACAGTCAAGAATTACTATTTGTTGCTCAGCATCACTAATACTGAGCTGCTGTTGCAAAAAACTAGCAGGTATTGCAGTTGTCTTAAAATCATCTTTACCCGTGATATTGCTCGTAAAGTAAAGATGGCCCTCCTCATCTAGAAGACAATGACCAGAGAAAAATAGCAGTGCTAAATCATCAGCTCCACATTTGGCAAATCCCTTCTCAATCGCCTTTTGCATGGTTTTCAGATCAGGATTGAGTAGTGCTTCTACTTCCTCAAATCCTCCAAGATTCGGGCTTTGTAAAACTCGCTGTAGTGCTAACACATTATTAGCAGCCTCCAGATGTGGAGGTATGTAAGCTCCACACTCACTAACCCCAATCAGCAGTGCTACTTTCTTAGGCATTTAATCCTCCCAGGAATTGGCAATATTTATAGTTTCATCCCTTTCAATTCCGGATCAGGATAAAAAATCGATAAAATTTACGATTGATAAAGTTATGACAACCACTTGAGAGATAAATCTAAGAAGTTAAGGAAAGAGTATTTAAGTGAAAGGGGGCGGGAACATTTAGCTAATATTTACCGACTTTCAGAGTCAGATAGAGTATGAAAAGCATGGGCTCTAGCTAGTATTAGCCATTAGGAGCCTTGATTCGTTTTCATCAAAGAGTTCTGATTGCTCAGTTGAAAGGGAGTATACTCCTTATGGATTACGTTGTACTTCTCGCTGCACAGCACTTCGTACTTGCTGGAGAGTCAAGTCATCAGGGTTGAGTTGAAGCGCTTTGTTATAGGATTTGAGTGCTTCTTTGTATTGTTTCAATTTACTTAGCGCTGACCCTCGCCCACGCCATGCAGGATAAAAATTTGGTTGGATTTGAGTCACTTTATCAAAAGATTGAAAGGCTTCTTGATTGTCTCCCTTCATTCTCAACAAAAGTAAGCCTCTTGCATACCAAGCTGGGTAGAACTTAGGATTGAGCTTAATCGCCTGATCATAGCCAGCTAAGGCAAATTCTGGCAGTAACATCTGTGACATTTGATTGCCATAATTCAACCAATCCACTGCACTAACAGAACTTTTCGTTGCTTTGTGATCATTCGTTTTCTGGTGGGCTAATCTCTTTTCACAACCATAAGCCAGACAATGGGAGGAGCGTGCCTCTATAACTTCTGTTACTCTATAAGCAGAATTCATTGCAGTTTTATAAAGAGCGGTAAATTCTTTTTCTGCATGAGGTGAAGGTGAAGTTTTCACTTGCAATAACTCTGGGCTTATTCCTAGCTGAGAGGCTGTGTTCACAAAGGCCTGTATTGGGATTCCTAGACTATAACCCAGTTGAATTTCATGTTTTTGGTTGCCCTCCTCTACGGTTACTTCTGATTCCACTTTTCCATGAATTCCAATTACCCTTCCACCCACATCTAACACGGGCTTACCCTTGGTTCCTACTCCCGTAACGTTGGTATAAACCAACTCATAGCCCTTAGGAAAAGAAACAGAGTCCATCGCAAACATCCTTCCTCTGTTTTTAGTAGAAAGAATTCCCACACTGAACAGATGGCTCCGTTTTTTAGTATCTCCCTGTTTTGTCGATGACCACCCAGAAACAAAAGCTAAGGTAGGATTTGACCCTTGAGTTAAATCATAGGTCGCTAGGGTAGCCACTCGATAGGTTTGGGTGCTGGTGAATTGCAATACAGCTAAGTCCACTTCAGGTAGTTTTTGAACTGCTTTAGAATTTAGCCAATAATGCTTCCCCTCAGGAGTGACAATCTTCAATTGATTATTTCCTGCAACGGCTGACTTCGTTGTTAGGACGTAGTAAGTTTTAAGAAAAAAATTTTCCTTTTTAGCAACGATTACTCCTGAGCTTGGGTTAGAACCATCAATTAAAACGGTTATTTCTCTAGCAAGTTGATGGATTTTATCCCAAGTTAAAGGGTCGTTATTTTTTGGCTGTTCATTGACAATTGGCTGTTGAGATTGTACGGAAACATAAGCCATTCCAGTAATAACAGATGCACCAATCAGCAGAGTGATAAGTCGATGAGAAAACCGCATGGATCAAAGCCTCTTGCTCATGACGCCCCTACCAGGGGCTGCCGATCATTGTAAAAGCAGCCCAGTAGTAAGGAGAGGATAAATCTTGGTTTCCTAATGCTGCCAGTTCTGGTGGTAAAGGAATAGTTCCTTTGGAGGTGTGTAATTGGCCTCCTGTCAAGTGGACTTGTCCTGTCAACATGGCAATTTGAGCTTCTCTGAGTGCTTCAGCTTTAATGGGGGCTTTTTTCAAATGCTGATAGAATTCGGTCATGAGTCCTAGAGTTGCTGCATCGCTAACATCCCACAAACTGGCGATCGCAGATTTGACTCTTGCCTGAACTGCTAACCCCGCAAAGCCTAATTCGACCTGTTGGTCGCCAATCGCTGTTTTACAAGCACTCAGCACTAACAATTCTACAGGTGGACTGTTCCAACCCAACTTTCTCATTTGATCGAGTGTCAGCTTAGTATCCCACATTTGAACATAGGAATTGCTCGGTTCTCCAGGTTGAAAGTTGGCGTGAGTGGCAAGGTGAATGATTTTATAGTCATTTGAGGCGCGTTGCGATCGCAAATTGTCTAATGTAAACTCCTGGTTGAGAAAGGATTTACCTTGCCATAGCTTTTTCGTAATCGTCGATAACTCAACGGGAACAGCAGGCAAAGGATGTTGATCTTTAAATTCCGATGCTCCCATTGCCAAAACGGGTGTACTTCTTAAATCGGTGTAGATAGCATTAGTCAGCTTGAAGGCAGGAATTCGAGAAAAGCTATACTTTTCCACTAAAAATTGGTTTCCATCATGTAAAGCGGCGAAGGGTAAGGTACGCAGACCCCCACCAACGCAAAAAAGCAATGTATCTATGCCTTGAGCTTGCAACTCGGCCTCTAGAGGTTCAATCATCCAGCTATAAAGTTGTTGGGCTGCTGGCAAATAGCCTCTATTGCTTCTCAACGCAGGGTGGAGGATGGCTTGAGTTAACTCTTTCCCCTGCATCTTTAAGTTCTCCTGCTTCGCTTCTTGGACACGCTTGTGAATCGGTTCACCTTCAGGAGTAATGAGTACAAGCTCTAGCTGTTCAGGTCGGGGAACCATGTAGATCAGAGCTGGCTTTTTCCCGGTTTGAGTAGCAATTTGACCGAGAGTGTCTGCAATTTTTTTTACAGTCGTTGATTCATTCGAGAAGTTAATTTTAAAGTAATCTTCAAATTGCTTTTCCCAAGTTTGCTCAATCAGGGGTACAGCAACAGTGATTTGCTCTTGATCGAGTGCTCTAAGATGAGGAGGAATCGGAGCTTGAGCGTGAAGAAGGCGACCTTGATCAACAAAATTAGGGTGAACAGGGTCATTCAATTTTGGATTTTGGATTTTAGAGTTTAGATTGCGCGTGGGGATAAATCCAAGGGCTGGCAAATTTTGGATTTGAGATTTTGGTAATAATTTTAGATTGTCCTCAGGGATGAAGTTAGGCGCTTGCTTTTCCCATCCCAAATCCAAAATCGTAAATTTAAAATCGGCTTGGTCAGATTGGGAGATAGTTGCTCGAGCCTGAACGGATTTCGCTCCAAAAGTTCCAGTGAGGTGGAGTACTGTCAGCAACAAGCCCAAGTGACTGAATACAGCTTTCATAGTAACCTCACCCTCTTAACAGAGAACTCAGAAAAGCACACAGGGATTAGCTGGACTCGCTCGAGAAAATTGACCACGTTTTCCCCTACATCCACTATCCTCCTAAGGCATTGAGTTGGTATCGACCATTGTGAATAGCTAATGTGCATTGAACGGATACATCCGAAAACTAAGCTCCAAGCGGTCAATCCTTCTCCCTTGTTGCCCTAAGCTTTTGAACCTCTGTCCGTTCTGCCAAATCTTGCCTCCGTTGCTCAAATTGCTGCTGTCTATAAGCCATTAAATCCTCAAATCGAATCCGGCGCAGTACTCCAGCTTTTGTGCAAGGGATGACTCCTTGATCGAGCAGTTGCTCCATCTCTTTGGACTGAACATTGAGTAAAGTAGCGGCTTCCCAGATCGTTAAGGGTTGGTGAAAAGTCGTAATCGCCACTCCCTTACCCAAAAGCAACTGATGCACAACTTGACGTAGCAAGTTAAATAGAGGCTCAGGCAGTTCAACTGCCTCTCCCGTCGGGGCAACCAATTGTGGTGGCCAAGCCTTTTCTCCTTCATCAAGATTCAATAACTCTTCTATCTTCGCTAATTCTGCCTGTTCCTGTTCAGTCGCGACAATCGGTTCAGGACTGAAGTCAGTGGATGCCATCAACCTACTCTCCTGTTTTTGCTCTTCAGTCTAATGGTAGATTCACACTTCTAGAGTGCGATCGCCGTCAAGTTAAGACACTATTCTATTGAATCGGAGCGCAGCAGCAAATGGGAAGTTGCTCAATCATGTTGCTTTCCTTGGTGCAACACAGTGGAATCGAAGGACTTCCCGATGCCAAGGGGACTCTTGATAGAGATTCATTAAGAAAAGACAAACTTTTCTAAAGATAAATGTCTGAAACCCCTACTACGCCATTGTTTTAGTTGAGGGTATGAACCCATATCCTTAAATGCACTTGAAATGCACTTGCTATGTAAGACGATTCGTATTACGCTGTAGATCACTGCGGACTGTGTCCAATAGGTTTGTGTCATCCTCAGGTAAGAATGGGCTGTACCTCCTCCATTGCCTGAGGCTTTTTTTTTGGGTCTAAAGTATGGGCAAAGGGATGCGCTAGATCAGTGCGGCAGAAGTTTTCCACCCGTTACGGGAGCTCCCAGAAGCTGGGGAAGAATCTTAGTGGTAGGTATTGGGAGCCAGCTTGTGCTAGCTACAGACGTTCTCAACGATAATCAAGTCAAGCTTGAGCAAAGAACTGAAACCCCAAAAAGTTAACTGAGAAAGACAGTAGTGGGCTGACAGTAGAGAAATCTGAGATATAGCAGCCACCACAATTGTTAGGACACTTTTGTGTTCCCTGTTCAGGAGTTCCCCGTTCCCTTTAAAGCCAAATATAATGTCCTAACCGATATGTCCGTTGCTATAGCATTAACCTTCAGCAACGAATAGAGGTGCGCCAGACAAGTTCAGAAATCTTTAGTGAGAAATTTCAGCCAAAAGATAATTCTTGAGCGATCATAGACCGTAAAATGTCTTGCGATGTTGTTATATTGACCTTGGTAACTTCCAATTGTTACCTTGAACTCAAATCCTGCACGTTACGTTTATGCCACCATCTTCCGAGCCATCCTTTACCCAAAACTTTGTCCAGTTCGAGCAGCATGTCATAAAACTTTTCCAGAATGAGGGGTGGGCGGTTGAAACGGCAAAACCGAACCAAACCGCTTATGATTTAGTCATCAAAAAAGACGATAAACTGGGCGCTGTCCAGGTTAAATGGCTAAAAAGTCCGGTTCAGAAGCCACAGCTTTCTAAATTTGTTGATTTTTTAGAAACGCAGAATGGACGAAGATTCAATTGTGGTTTTTTTATAACTACCCAAGGCTATGGAGGGTCAGTACGTGCTTTGGTTAGAACTTGGGGTCAAAATCCTAAAGTTCTCTGCGGTATTGCCACTCAAAGCGAGATTCTGTGGATTAATGATAATCTAGATGCGGCTCCACCCGAACCCCCGAAACCGGACAAGATTTATTTTGGAGTTTTTACTTGCAAAGGTGGGGTTGGAAAAACAACTGTTGCTGCTCATTTAGCCGGAGCTTTTGCGCTTCAGGGATTTAATGTAGCGTTGGTTGATTTAGACCCAGAAAAAAATCTTCAGAAATTAATTGGGGATGGGGTTTATCTGCCTAAACCGGAAAGTGTGGGGGAGAGTATTGAAGTCTATGATAAAGATGCTTGGGATGAAGATGCTGCTCGGGATTGCAAAATAGTGATATGTGATTGCTCACCAGCTTTCGATCGCAATCCGGAAGAGCTTGTGAAAAAATTTGACTATTGTATTATTCCAACAACGTTTAATCCTTTGGGAATTAACAAACACGGTCAGGTTATAAAAGATACGGTTAAGGATATACGAAAACTGAACAATAACGCCCATTTATTTGTGTTAGTTAATAACTTCAGAAAGCCGACTAACCGACAAATGGAACTTCTCAAAAATGTGTTTTTTGAGGCCTATAGAGAAATCAAGGGGATTGATGATAAATTTCACTGCATTGACCCAGAAAAAGTCTGTATTCGCTCCAGCGATCAGCTTTACTACTGGGGTATCCATTGTCTGGAAAATCCCCAAGAACCTCGCAGTGAATTAGCTTTCAAACTAATTGGAGGGAAATGTAAACCACGGGAAGATTTTATCGATTTAGCGGATTATATCGAGAGAGTGGCTGGCTTGGGCATTCTGAGGCACGCATAAGTTAAAAATTCGTAATTCGTAATTGATCATTCGTAATTAACGTAGCTTACGGCTCGCTTCGCTCGCCAGACGGGGTTTTAAAACCCACCTGAACGTGGACGACCTTTTATGTCGGAGTCTTTAACCCGTCTTTAATTACGAATTACGAAATGAGTGTTTCAGCTTTTTGATCCACGTTCAGAACAACGATATTTCGTTTCAGCGCTTATCTATTAGGGCTTTCAGGAAAGAACGAACTTTTCGCAACCAGTAAACCACTAAGCTTTTCGAGAGCTTTTCAAATTTATAGTAAAACAGTATATCTACAATTTCTTTCGTTTCCAAAGGCATCAAGAAAGCCAGACCTTGATCAATTTGTTTATCACTCTCAATTAAATATCTTTTCATCCCAATTTTTTCGGATAAATTCCAGGGGATGGAAAAACGCTCTTGCATTTCTGTTTTATAGTCTTTAAAACTTAAAGATTGCTGACATAGATAGTTTTGTATGTGTTTGCAAGCAATTTCCGCACAAACCATTCCATGTCTGATTCCTTCTCCACCCAAGAAATTCACGGCGGATACAGCATCACCAATGGCAATGATGTTATCTCGGTAATAAACATCATTTAAGCCGCTTGAATATTGCAAAGTTGAGCCATGAATATCAAGGATTTTATAATCTTTGAGCTTCATGTAATCTTTAATCAAGAGTTCTATGTAATATTTAATTGATTTTGTCTGATTAATAATTTTGTGTTCGGAGCGATAAGATGCAGCGCCAACTTTAAGTCGATGTTTTTCCATAGGAAATATCCAGGAGTAGCCTTTTGGCATCCAGTGATGTCCCAGGAAAAACAACAGTGAATCTGCATACTTTTTGTACTCTTCTTCTGGTACTTCAATTAAATACTCAATACCAGCAGGCTTTAAAAAATCAGGTTTCTCCTTTTCGTTAGCATACATAACGGCTCTAGCAGGTCCCGTTGCATCCACTAAAACCTGAGTCTTTACAATAACTGGATTTTGACCGCGTGGCTTGAGTTCAACTAGAGTTTTTCCCTGTTGTTGCTCATATCGGATATATCGATGTCCCATCCAAACTTCACTACCATAAAGCTCTACTTCCTTAGCGAGAAATTCTCGTAGTTTAGCAAAGTTTAAAACTGCTCCTAAAGTTTTAGAAGAATCCCAAGTGTGATGACAATTTGTAGTGACAATTACGATTTTCTGCCAAAAACTACCGACTATATCTTGTGGTAAGTCAAATTTTTCTAAAGTTTCTAGGGGAGTAGCTGCACTTGAAAAATCATTTTTCTGAAAAGTTTCGTGTTGCTCGACTAGTAAAACTTTTTTTCCCGACTTCGCCAGAAGTCTGGCACATTGACCCCCAGCAGGGCCTGCTCCCACAACCACAACATCAAAATTTTTCATTGACTTACACAAAATTCAGGTGATTTTTTAGAGTTCACCCTGATTTTTAAAAGTTAATTCGCTATTTTTTGCCCCAACTGCCCCGTTACTCAATCAAGATAGTAGTCCAGCGCAGCAAAAGTAACTCACCAATCCAAAAAGGTTAAAAAGCTTGACAGTAAACTGTTCTCCCTTTTGCCTGGGAGCCTTATATCTTGGAGCCTTCTTGCACTAGAGCTTACGCAGTAAGCGTGCAACTTGAAAGCTTGAGATTGCAGCAATCTGCGATCGCTTTTGATGCACTAACTTGAGGATGCGTAAGCCCCAGATACCGTTTTACCTTACGGCTAATGATGCAACTGTAGCAATGGGTTGGGGCACGTCTTGACAAGACGAGTCAACCGTCTCCCATACCCAGTCTGATGCTTATTGGCTCATAACTGCCAGTTGAGAACCGAACGCCTTTCTTACTTTTTCAGCAATTTGTGAAGCAGTCAGACCCAACTCTGCCTTAGATTCTTCCGGTTTAGCATGATCGACTAACAGGTCAGGAACACCCAGTCGCATCACGGGTACAACTACATTATTATCTAACAGCGCTTCGGCTAATCCTGAACCAAAGCCACCCATGATGCAGCCTTCTTCTAAGGTGACAACTCGCCCAATGCGCTGTGCCAAAGGCAGAATTAATTCTGTATCTAGGGGTTTGGCAAAACGGGCATTAATCACCGTAGCTTCAATGCCATGCTCACTCAAAATCTCAGCTGCCTGCATTGCGGTATTAACCATTGTTCCATATCCCACCAGCAACAGGTCATCTCCGTTACGGAGGATTTCGCCCTTCCCGATGGGCAAGGGTTCCCAACCTTCTTCCATCAGGGGAACACCGTAGCCATTGCCGCGAGGGAAACGCATGGCGATAGGACCATCGGTATAGTTAATCCCTGTTACCACCATTCGCTGAAGTTCAGCTTCATCTTTAGGAGCCATGAGTACCATGTTCGGGAGGCAGCGCAGGTAAGCAATGTCATACATTCCTTGGTGGGTGGGGCCATCAGCACCAACAATTCCTGCCCTGTCTAAGCAGAAGAAGACGGGTAAATTTTGGATACAAACGTCGTGAATGACTTGGTCGTAGGCGCGTTGTAGGAAGGTTGAGTAAATCGCGACAACGGGGCGCATTCCTTCGCAAGCTAAACCTGATGCGAGGGTGACAGCGTGTTGTTCAGCAATGCCTACATCAATATATTGTTTGGGGAGTTTGGCTTGGAGTTTATCTAATCCTGTCCCCGTTGCCATTGCTGCCGTAATACCCACAATTTTGGGATTGTTCTCAGCCAGTTTAACGAGGGTGTGAGCAAAAACTTTGGAGTAGTTAGGAGGTTTGGGCTTGCTGGAGGGGATAGCTTTGCCAGTGGCAAGATCAAAGGGGCTTTGAGCATGGTAGCCGACTTGGTCTTCTTCTGCGATCGCATAGCCTTTCCCTTTTACAGTTGCCACATGCACTAAAACAGGGCCTGGGTGGGCATGGGCCGCTTTGAACGTTGCAATCAAGTCTGCTATGTTGTGACCATCCACTGGGCCCATATAGGTAAAGCCCAGTTCTTCAAAAACTGCCCCCACCTTAGGCACAGCTAAGCGCTTCATCCCTTCCTTAACGCGTGATAATTCTGGAGACAACGAATCGCCAACAAAGGGAAGATGCTTAAATTGCTCTTCTAAATTGTCAGTTAAAAACTGCATCGGCGGACTCAGCCGCACTTTGTTCAGGTAACGAGAAATTGCCCCGACGTTCGGGGAAATCGACATCTCATTGTCATTCAATACCACCAACAGCTTGGTGTTGGGCAAATGTCCGGCATGGTTAATCGCTTCCAATGCCATACCACCCGTGAGTGCACCATCACCAATAATTGCCGCAACCTTGAAGTTTTCGCCTTTGAGGTCTCGCGCCATCGCCATCCCCAATGCAGCGGAAATACTCGTAGAAGCATGGCCCGCGCCAAAGTGATCGAATTTGCTCTCACAGCGCTTCAGGTAACCGGCGATGCCATCCTTTTGCCGTAGCGTGTGGAATTGGTCATACCTCCCTGTGAGCATTTTATGCGGGTAAGCTTGGTGCCCGACATCCCAAATTACCTTGTCCCGATCCAGATCTAAAGTTTGATATAAGGCTATCGTCAGTTCTACAACCCCTAACCCAGGCCCTAAATGACCACCAGTAGCAGCTACAGTTTGCAGGTGCTTTTCCCGGATTTGCCGAGCAATTTGCTCGAGTTGGCGGATCGACAAGCCGTGCAGCTGGTTCGGATGAGTAATTTCACTTATATGCATACCGGCGTACCCTTGAAGTTCTTACAGGATTTTTTTATCCTTTTCACACTCTAAAGTATCTAGACGTTTTAATAACAAGCGTCAAGCGCCTTAAAGGCCGATTTACATATTTTTCTCGCCGTCACGCTCCCTCTGGCAGCCTGAATCCCTGACAACTAAGCCTCCCTGTAATCAGAGAGGCTGAATATAACAATATTAACTGTGATACCTGCTACATTACATTTTGCCCTTTTCCATCACTTCCTGAAGGTGTCGGCGAACCTCTTGAGCGTGTTGCATATCTTGCTGCTGCAACTGTTGAAAAAGCTCCACACAGGGTTGAGAACCTACAGCTTGTGCATCTTGCATATATTTTTCATATGCCTTAAGCGCTTCTGATTTGCTTTGCAATACAGTGAGCAAATCGTACTCAAGGTTACTAATAGTTTGAGAATTTCCGGTATTAGACATAATTTGCTCTCCAAAACTAGATACTAACTAACAGTGATCTATTCGCTATAGGCTTATCCTCTACCTTAAAGAAGAGAATTAACAATAATTCGTAATGCGTGAATACTCGCTACTCGAGCGAGAAGCAAGCTACGTAATTCGTAATTAAAAGGCGGGTTATAGTCCTCGACAACGCACATTGCGCCACTGGAGTCGGGGGCTCTTATCCTCACCTGGCGAGCGCAGCGAGCCGTAGCGTCCGTCAATTACGAATTACGTAGCTTGCTTCTCGCGACAGCGAGTACTCTACAAATTTTTAATTTTTTTGATAGTCTGTATCTAACCAACACCGAGGTAAGTCCTCACCGGAAGGAAACTTTAAACTATCTTTATTAAAAGATGCAGGATTCTGCTCTTCTTGGCCTCTTTGAGATTGTCCGGTAATACTATCTTTGTTAGGATCGAACAACTCTTCAAGGTTACTGACTTCTACTAAACTCCCGGTTGTTTTATCTTTTAGAAACATCGAATCTTACCTCTTTATAGCTATCAGTAACAACTGGAATAAATCAAAAACTATCTTAAATCCCAGTTGAGAAAATATTGCATTCTTCCAGTCGCAGTATAGCCAGTCTCAATTTTCTCATTCCTCTATCTAGAGGCATTTTTTTTTAATAGCATTTATAAAACGAGTCGTAAAAAATTTAACTTCAGAGAGTTGTGTAAGAGCAGGCTTTATACTCCCAGTGTTGACTATTCAAGGGAGTGCTTGTTGATCGGTTAGTGCGATCGCACTAAGCTGTTCTCCATTCAGTTTGCCCTATTGGTGTTGTGAAAACTTTTGTGGGATGGGTATCCTACGCAGGGTGTGGTCAAAACCCGTTGGTATTTCTCCGCGTCCGGAGCGTCCCCACGTCTATCTCAACCAACGAATGATAACCGCACCCTCCTACGTGTCCCAACGGGAGCAAGTTAAAGGGGGAATAGCTTAACTTTAAGGCAATGTTGTTATGATTCTTAATATTTTGGGCAGCGAATATATTTCTTGAAGTCTTTGTCAAGACCCTGAAGTCACTTCGTACAATAGATAGGTTGAATCAGTTGGGTGTATGCCTACCGAATTTTTCAAAGCAGTAACTCAGCCTGTTGCTGGTTTGTCCCTGTTCGCTTTGATGGGGGTATCTTGTCCAACGCTTGCTGTTGCTCAATCACCAACTCTCCAACCGGAGCAACCCCAGCAAGCACCACTCAATCTTCGTCTACAGCAATTACCGCAAGGTTCTCCAGCTTCTAGCTCAGCGCCAATCCAAAGTCCCTATATTTTAGGTGGAGGCGATCGCGTTTTCATTGATATTTTTCAAGTCCCTCAGTATAGTGGCGAGTATCAGATACCAGTAGATGGCGTACTGTATTTACCTTTAATTGGTGGGATATCGGTGCAAAATCTCACCCTAGTCCAGGCGACTAATGCTATATCGTCGGCTTACGCGCGCTTTCTCAAGCGCCCCATTGTTACGGTAAGATTGCTATCTCCTCGTCCCCTCAATGTTTATCTATCTGGAGAAGTAAATCGACCCGGTTCTTTCACCCTCAACCTGACCGGAGGAGCTGGCGACAATCCAGGGGTACAGTATCCCACGTTGACTCAGGCTCTTCAGCAGGCAGGAGGAGTAACCTTAGCCGCTGATATTAGCCAAATCGAAGTCCGGCGGCGACGAGCAGGTGGGGGGCCTGATCAATTCTTTAGTGTGGATTTCCAAAATTTGTTACGAACTGGCGATCGCTCGCAAGATTTAACCTTACGAGATGGCGATACCATCTACATTCCTACCCAAACCGCCGTTAATCTTGCTGGGACTCGTCAGCTAGCAACAGCCAGCATTGCTGCCGATCCCAACCGAGCTCGGACTGTCTCTGTCGTTGGTGAAGTGCAGCGGCCGGGTTCTTATATTCTGATTGGCACTGCTACAGACCGCGCTGGGATCATTGGCGGTTTACCAACAGTCACACTTGCTCTGCAACAAGCACAGGGAATTAGACCTTTAGCGGATATTCGCAACATCCAAATCCGTCGTCTGACGAGCGATGGAACTGAACAAACAATTCAAGTGAACCTCTGGCAACTTTTACAGTCAGGAGACATTACTCAAGATGCCATATTGCAGGAAGGAGATACCGTTGTAGTGCCCAAAGCGACTGAAATTCCTCCTGCCGAAGCGGTTGAATTAGCACAGGCTCGTTTTTCTCCAGATACCATTGACGTTAGCGTTGTTGGAGAAGTAAAAGCTCCCGGAACCTTGCAGGTTACACCGAATACAACCTTGAATCAAGCCCTACTAACGGCTGGCGGGTTTCAAGGTAGCCGAGCACAACGTAGTTCTGTAGAACTCATTCGCCTCAATCCCAATGGGACGGTGACGCGGGAAAATATACCGATTAATTTTGCTCAAGGAGCCAATGAACAAAACAATCCTATACTTCGGGACAACGATATAGTTGTGGTAAGACGCTCTAACGCCAGCCGAGTTACAGATGCATTGGGTTTGCTCTTAAGTCCTGCTGCTGGTCTTGAAATACTGCTGTCGATCCTAGGGGTTAGATAATGATTAGAGCGGGAGTTGTTGCCAGGGATGTGAAAAAACGATGGATACCGAACGCGATTATCAAATGTTTCCACAACGGCCAGGAGTAAACTCCTCCGAGCCTATGTATCGAGGCCATAGCTACGAAGCGGATGTAAGTGATGGGAATACATTGGATTTGGCGTGGTTATTCGCTGTGGTGCGTCGTCGGGCTCCAATTATGGCAGCAGCAGCGATCGCATTGGGAGGAATAGCAGGAAGCTATATTATTTGGCAAGCGAGAAAGACGCCTCCTGTCTATAAAGGCTCTTTTAGTGTTTTGATTGAACCCGTCACCGCTGAAGGTCGGTTGGCTAAATTATCTCTACTGGCTCAAACGGGTAACAACACCGGCGCAGCAGAAATTTCCCGACTCGGTATCGAAAGCTCTGATTTAGTCGATTATGAAACTCAAATCCGAGTGTTGAAGAGTCCCAAACTGATGGACCCAGTGGTAAAAGAGTTGCAAGCTCGGTATCCACAAATTACCTACAACTCTTTAATGGAGCAGTTGGAAATCGGTCGTGTCAGTTATGAGAAAGATGGAAAACAGCAGGGAACCAAAATTTTAAGAGTTAATTATTATGATCGAGAGCCTGATAAAATTCAGTTTGTCCTAGAGCAACTTGCCAACGTTTATCTGAAGTACTCTCTTCAAGAGCGCTTGACTAGTTTACGTCAAGGGATTCAGTTTATTGATGATCAACTGCCTAGTCTTCAGAAACGAGTTGATCTGCTGCAAGGACAATTGCAAAAATTGCGGCAGGAATATACTCTCAATGAGCCAGAAACAACAGGGAGATCGCTGACTGAACAAGCGCAGTATCTTAAATCCCAACGGGTTGATGTTCAATCGCAACTAGCAGAAGCCAGAGCAGTCTATGCTACTCGGCAACAGCAGTTAAGGGAAAATGATTTAACTTCTGTTCTTACGAGTGAACCCAATAAGCCTGATACTTATGAAAGGCTGATTGGAGAGCTTCAAAAGATAGAAACGGATATAGCGCTACAATCATCCCAGTTCCTAGAAGATAGTCCGCCCATTCAAGACTTACGAGAAAAACAGCAAAATTTACGATTAGTCTTGACTCAAGAAGCTCAAAAAAGTCTAGATAATATTGCGGGTCGAATTAGGGAATTAGAGGCTCGCGATCGCACCCTAGCAGAAGCAGAACGAAGTACCAATGAAAAAATTCGGGTATTCCCTGCTGTTTTACGTCAGTATGCTGATCTACAACGAGAATTAGAAGTTGCCACGGACAGCTTAAAGCAATTTTTAGAAAAACGAGAAAGTTTACAGTTAGATGCTTCTCAACGGGAAATTCCTTGGGAGATCATTGCTCCCCCAGAACTGCCACGCGATCGCTTAGGAGAGCCAGTTCCCGCTGCTGCGGATAAAACCAAGCGACAGTTAGCGATCGCAGGAGTGCTCAGCTTGTTGCTGGGGATAGGAATTGGTCTAGTTGTTGAGATTCTCCACACTGTATTCCACACCCCTGATGAAATCAAAGCTGCAACCCGACTGCGACTATTGGGGATCATTCCATTTTCTAGAGACCACAAAAAACTGAATAGAAAAACTCAAAAACTCGCTCCAGCCTTCCTAGAACAGACTAGTTCTCATGCTCTGCTTCCATTAAATGCACAAGTTCATGATGAGCATTCTGCCTCCTTCTTAGAAGCGTTCCGCACCCTCTATACCAATATCCGCTTACTGAGTACTCGCAGTCCTATTCATTCATTAGTCATTGGTTCCGCCGTTCCAGGGGACGGCAAGTCTACCGTTGCAGTACATCTAGCACAGACGGCAGCGTCGATTGGTCAGCGAGTTTTGCTGATTGATGCCGATCTGCGTCGTCCTCAGCTCCATAATCGCTTAGGTTTACCCAACGAACAAGGACTCAGTGATGTCATTGCCACAGACTTAAGTTTGAATGATGCAATTCAGCGCTCTTCTATTGAAGAAAATTTGTTTGTCTTGACTGCCGGTCAAACGATAGACGACTCTATCAAACTGCTTTCCTCTGCAAAAATGCAGTATCTCATGGGGCAATTTCAAGCCTTTTTCGACTTGGTGATTTACGATACACCCCCGTTGCTTGGACTCGCAGATGGCAATATTCTAGCCGCTAATACAGATGGGATTGTTCTGGTTGTTGGGCTACAGAAGACAGACCGTTCTTTACTCACTAAGTCTTTGGAGGGGTTAAAAATTTCCGGTGCTTCTGTTTTAGGCGTTGTCGCCAATGGCATTAAGGGATATACTCCTGACGCTTACACTTCCTATCATCGACACTATCAAACTATCGAGCGGTGAAGCGGAGTTTTCAGAGGGGAAATAGGAAGAGGTGATACACGCAACGCCCCCCGTAAGGGGAGCGTTGGCTTCTGATGCCTTAAACAAGACATTAAAATCTTGAATCAGATGAAAACTGTTGAAGCCGACGATCTAGTTTTTGCGCCACATCTGCAACCCCTACGACTGGCTGTTGCCCATTGGCATACATCACTCCTGTAAATGCTCCCATGGAATTGCGACGAAAGGCAGCCAAATCTAAGCGTAACGGTTGATTGTGCATCTCTAAAGCCAGTGCAATTCCTGTTGAAGCATTTGCCAAATTATTCAATTCAGGCAGCGCACGATACTCTGTTACCTTAATCGATCCGAAGGATTTTAAATTTTCTTGCAATAAACTGAGTGTTCTTTGCTGAACGTCGGGCTGATGAAGCTGTTGTAAGTTGGCATCAAAGCTAGTTTGCTCAGCTTCATTGGGAAATTGGCCTGTAAATCCCAACACAATCTGGAAGGTTTTGGGATTCACGAAAGCAAAGAAATCTTCAGGCTTCATATTGCCTTGTCCCATTTGCGCTTTGAGAACCTCAATTCGGGAAGCAATCTTCGCGGCTAGCTGTGGAGGCAGTTCTGTAAATCCAGGGGGTAAATCTTCGAGCGTTAGGGCAGCTTGTGGGGTCCGGGAGGCTGGTGGGTCGGCAGCAAGTTGAAAAAGAGCGGTGGCGATACCTGACTGGGCAATCAAGAGTGATTGTGATAGCGGTGCCGGAGTGATCGCAGCTTGGGCTGGAACCCCATTAGCGATGACGCCGAGTAACAGGGACAAGCTGAAGGAAATTTTCTTTGCCATGGTAGTTAAAAGCGCTTTCCGAGGACTGGCATATTCGCTAATCGTACTACTGTCTTTTTGAGAGTGACTAGGGTAGATTAAGTCGATTGCCTCTACAATTTTGCTTTAACTCACCATAGACTGCTTGCTCCAAGTCGGGAACTCCTTAATAGGGAACGGGGAACAGTGGGCAAGAATTGACATAAACAGTATCGAATGTTATTGCGATCGCTCTACATTGTAATGCCACTAAAGTGTTGATCGTTGTGGAACATTACACCACTTAGACAAAACGAATGCTATCCTACCTTTGATGAAGGGCATAAAAACCGATGTGATGGGTGTTCCTTGGACTACCAATCACCTCGTTCGTTAAGTGAAGTGTTATAACCGCAGGGTGAGCGCTCTTCGTGCTCAGTAACGATAGCGCTAGCCTGAGTAGAGCAATTTATTGATAGGGGTTTCCAACTCAAATCACTAATAACTCAGAGGGTTATTGATTGATTAGATGAATTTGGTCTCTCTTTTCGGGTGAAGTGTACTTACCAAGTGTTAACAGGGTAAAACCCAGAAGATCGAGTTGAGGTAAAGCGACCGAAAGGAAAACCTAAGTCGCCAAGCCTAGAAATTTTGGGGTACTGCATCTACCCTGTAATCGCTTTACTAATGCGCTGGGTTGGGAATCAAGGTTTTTTATTAAAAAACTCCCGTTCTATCCCGGACGTGATTGAGTTTCGACAGAAACTTACAACATAATCATCAGCTTTAGAAAAAATTGTCGGTGCCACGCAAAGGCGATCGCTTGCAAAGTGTGCCGCGATTTACAAAAAAGTCTGTCTTGAGCGCTTGAAAGGCAGTGGTGAGATTTAGGGGGTGAAGTGAAATTAATGGCTCATCCCACTGAAGTAATGCGTCATCACTGCCAATCAAAAAGCTAAGGCATTAAAAACTCGGACTTACTGTGCTTGTGTGTTGAGGAGTGAAGGAGAATAAACGTGGCAAACCGTCATCTGTTTGGTGGGGAGCGCAGTATCTATCTGGTGTTAGTGGCGGCTGCTGTGAGTCTTGTATCGGGCTGTACCTTGCCAGTTGCTCAATCAGCGAGTCCTAGAGCTTTACTCTCAGGAAGCTTACCGATGCAACAGCAGAAATCTGACTCAAAGACTTTGGAGGAAGCAGCTTTAGTTGCCCAGTCAAATCAGGCATACAACCAAATTATTGCCAAATTGGTACGGGAAGAGAGGGTACAACGCCTTAATTCACCGATACCAGTGCAGTTCCAAGGCAAAACAATTCGCGATGTCAAGCTGAAAAATAGCAATAAAGCCAATGCTAAACAGCCCTCGATTAAGCCTATTGCGTTGACTTTCGACGATGGACCTTGGCCGAACTCAACCTCGCAGGTACTTAGTGTCCTCAAGAAAAACAACATCAAAGCGACCTTTTTTGTTGTGGGAAGGCAAGTTAAACAGTATCCTCAACTAACAAAGCAGATTGTTGCTGAAGGTCACGCAATTGCTAATCATACCTGGAGCCATCAATATCACAAGTTTAATGAATCCGCTGCTGCTCGCGAACTGGACGACACAGCATCACTCATTTATAAACTAACGGGCGTTAAGACCGTGTTATTTAGACCCCCTGCGGGCATTTTAAATAATGGCTTAGTCTCCTACGCTCATAAGAAAAAGTACGCTGTCGTTATGTGGTCAGCCGATTCACTCGACTGGCGTTATCGAAGCGCTCCGGCATTAATGAACAGCGTACTCAAAGCAGCAAAACCGGGTGGGATCATCTTGCTGCACGACGGAGGAGGCGATCGCACAAAAACAGTGCAAGCTTTACCCCAACTAATTGCTCAACTCAAAAAACAAGGGTACCAATTTGTAACCGTGCCGGAACTCATGGAAATGGCAGATAAAGAACCTCAGAAAAACAATAAAGAACTTCAGAAAAACCGGATTAATAAAGGTTAGTAAATTAGCAAGTTCCAAGTTATGAAAACCTTTAACTTTATAACTTTCTAACCTTCAACTATTTTGAGGTTGAAGGTTATCTTTCAAACCTTCAACCTTTCACCCTCTTTCCTACTGAACTGGGCTCAATTCCCGTTGCGCTACCTGATCAGAAGTCGCTTCTGGGGTATCCGCTTCAGAAGGTGGTACGACTTGCCAGAATTGGGGCAGATAATCAGACCAGTTTGCCAAAATCATCTCCGCTTTCGGGCTACCTGTACGTTTCGCATGAGCTTGGATCAGGTCTTTAAGTTGTTGTTCGCCAGCAGGCGTTGTTACCCGTTGAATCTTGACAATTTCCGGGTTAACTTTCGCTGGAAAACTACCGTCCTCATCGAGGAAGTAGGCTAAACCTCCGGTCATACCCGCACCGACATTGCGACCGACATGACCCAGCACTACGATGACACCACCAGTCATGTATTCACAACAGTGATCCCCAGCTCCCTCAATCACGGCTTGACCTTTGGAATTGCGGACTCCAAAGCGTTCACCTGCGCCGCCATTCGCAAATAGCGTACCGCCGGTAGCCCCGTAAAGGCAGGTGTTACCCACAATCACGTTGTTAGCTGGGTCGTAAGTCACATCTGCTGACGGTTTGATAATAATCTCGCCCCCGTGCATTCCTTTGCCGACATAGTCGTTGGCTTCACCTTCTAAGCACAGTGTCATGCCAGGGAGGTTAAACGCTCCAAAGCTTTGACCAGCAGCACCTTTAAAGTTGAGGGTAATTTGCCCTTCAAAACCTGTATCTCCATACTGTTTGGCGATCGCACCAGCGAGACGGGTTCCGACCGTTCTATCCGTATTGATCAGGTTGATCTCCTTGGTGAGGGACCGTTGATTCCGGATTGCTTCCTGAATTTCAGGATCGGCAAGCAATTGGTCGTCGAGAACAGGGCCATTGCTGTGAACCTGTTCATGCTTGAGCCAGCTCCGATCCTCTCTTGTATCGGGTAGCTGAATTAGGCAATTGAGATTGAGAGATTGTGTCTTGCTCAGATTGATATTTTCTCGAGTTTTGAGCAGATCAGCGCGACCAATGATGTCTGCTAATGAGCGGTAGCCGAGTCTGGCTAGGAGCGATCGCACTTCTTGAGCCACAAAGTAGAAGAAGTTCACCACATGCTCAGGAACCCCCGTAAAGCGTTCCCGTAGTCTTTCTTGTTGAGTGGCAACCCCAACCGGACAGTTATTGGTGTGGCAAATCCGTGCCATTATACACCCTTCGGCAATCATTGCCACAGAGCCGAAGCCATATTCTTCTGCTCCCATTAGGGCTGCCATCACCACATCCCAACCAGTTTTCAATCCACCATCGGCTCGAAGCAGCACGCGATCGCGTAACTGATTTTCCATCAATACTCGGTGTACTTCCGTCAGTCCCAGTTCCCAAGGCGCACCCGCGTGTTTAATGGAACTTAGGGGAGAGGCACCTGTACCGCCATCATGACCGGAAATCTGGATGATATCGGCATTGGCTTTCGCCACACCCGCAGCGATCGTACCAATACCAATTTCTGCCACTAGTTTCACAGAAACTTGAGCTTCAGGATTAATCTGGTGCAAGTCAAAAATCAGTTGCGCCAAGTCCTCAATCGAATAAATATCGTGGTGAGGGGGTGGTGAAATTAGGGGAACGCCCGGTTTGGATCGCCGTAACATCGCAATGTAGGGGCTGACTTTCTTACCGGGTAATTGGCCGCCTTCTCCAGGTTTAGCGCCCTGAGCCATTTTGATCTCAAGTTGCTTACCACTGACTAGGTACTCTGGTGTTACCCCAAAGCGACCGGAGGCAATCTGTTTGATTGCAGAACTTGCCGTATCTCCATTCCGTAAACCTTTAAGGTGAGGTAGGGTGGGAGAATATCCAGTTTCATCCACATCATTGAGGATTTTGAATCGAGTTGGGTCTTCACCACCTTCGCCAGAGTTGGATTTGCCTCCAATGCGATTCATGGCGATCGCTAGGACTTCGTGCGCTTCCCGCGATAAAGCTCCTAAAGACATCGCCCCAGTACAGAAGCGCTTGACAATTTCCTCAACTGGCTCTACTTGCTCAATGGAAATGGGAGCGCGATCGCTATTGAAGTCCAGCAAATCTCGCAATGCCGTAGCAGGCCGCTGTTTTAGTAGCTGCTGATAGAGGTCGTAATGGTCGTAGTTGGTGCGATCGGCAACTGCCTTGTGCAGTGCTTTTGCCATTTCAGGGCTGTTCATGTGATACTCGCCCCTCGGTTTGGCATTGATAAAGCCGTAGTTTTCCAGCTTCTTGCTGGTAATTTCCGGGAAAGCCTTCTGGTGGAACGAGATTAATTCCTGCGCCAACTCAGTCATGCTCAAGCCACCCAAGCGCGAGGTTGTACCCGCAAAACTGAGTTTCACGATATCCATACCAATCCCAATCGCCTCAAAAATCTGAGCGCCTTGGTAAGAGGACAGTAAGGAAATTCCCATCTTGGAGAGGATTTTTAGCAGTCCTGCTTCTACTGCTTTGCGGTAGTTTTTCTGGGCTTGTTCTTGAGTGAGTTTGGGCAGCTTGCCGTTGTCCATCAATCGGTTTGTCTTTGGATCACAAACCCACTGACGTACAGTTTCTAAAGTCAAGTAAGGGCAAACCGCAGACGCACCATAACCAATCAAGCAGGCGAAGTGATGGGTACTCCAGCATTGGGCGGTATCAACAATGAGGGATACTTTCATCCTCAATCCTTGGCGAATGAGGTGATGGTGTACAGCACCCACGGCTAAAAGGGGTGGAATGTAGCTGTAACCTTCGTTGACTCCATCAGCCACGCGATCGCTCAAAATCAGAATCTTGGTTCCCGCCCTAACGGCCTCAACCGCTTGGTCGCGCAAAGCATTTACTGCTGCCTCTAGTCCTTGAGGACCAGCCGCAATCTCAAATAAGGTAGACAGTGTAGTGGTTTTAAACCCTGATGTTCTCACTGCCTCCAACTCAGGCTCATTGAGAACAGGGGTTTCCAGCGCTAGCTTCCGGGCATATTCTGGCTTGGCTTCTAGCAAATTCCCCCGTTCGCCTAACTGCATTCTCAGAGACATCACTAAACTTTCCCGTAAGGGGTCAATGGGTGGGTTAGTGACCTGAGCAAAACGCTGCTTGAAGTAGTCATAAAGCAAATGCGGCTTATCGGACAGCACTGCTAGAGGGGTATCATCTCCCATACAGAACGTGGGTTCTTTCCCATCAATTGCCATCGGCTGGATGATCATTTCCACATCCTCCGCCGTATAGCCAAAAGCTGTCTGCTGGCGCAGTAATGCCGAGGTTTCTAACTGGGGCGTATCAGCAAAGGCTTGGGGGTTCAAGACTTCCCGGTTTTGCCGCAGCCACTGACCGTAAGGCAACGCCTGTGCTACCCGCTGCTTAATTTCCCAGTTTTTCAAAATTTCGTGGGTTTCTAAGTCCACGGCAATCATTTGCCCCGGCCCCAATCGACCTTTTTCGACAATTTCTGCTTCGGGTAAGTCTACGACACCTGCTTCTGAGGCGACAACGACATAACCATCTTGCGTAATGCTGTAACGTGCGGGTCGTAGTCCGTTGCGATCGAGGGTCGCGCCTACCACTTTACCATCACTGAACACTAACAGCGCTGGTCCATCCCACGCTTCTTGAATACCACTGTAGTAGTCGTAAAAATCGACAATTTCTGGATGATTCTCCAAATCCGGCTGATTTTGGTACGCCTCTGGCACCATAATCATTAACGCTTCCATCGGGCTGCGTCCGCAGCGCACTAGTAGCTCCAGTACGTTGTCCAGATTGGCCGAATCACTGTTGTCGGGATTGACAATGGGCTTGAGATCATTCAATTCTGAAGCGGTTTCCTGGGGAGTGCTCTGTGCTGTCTCCTGAGTCCTAATTTCTGACTCTGTAGTCCTCGTACCCCAAAGCGGGTGAGTTAAGTCAGCTTCTCGCGCCATCATCCAGTTAATGTTACCCAGAAGCGTGTTAATCTCGCCGTTGTGTCCTAACAAACGCATAGGCTGAGCTAGCGGCCACTTGGGCATTGTGTTGGTGCTAAAACGTCGGTGATAGACTGCAAAGCGACTTTGGTAATCTGGATTTTTCAGGTCTGTATAAAACTCTCCCAGCACGGCGGAGCGCACCATGCCCTTGTAGACAATTGTGCGGCTGGAGAATGAACACATATAGAAGTCGTCAGACCACTTTAACGTTCCTTCAGCCGCCAAAGCCTTACCAATCCGACGCCTTGCTCTAAATAGCACACGCTCGAGTTCGTCTCCCCGCTTGCCCTGAGAAGCTACGAATAGTTGTTCAATTCGAGGTTGGTTTTCTCTCGCTTGAGGGCCGATAACTGATTCGTTTACAGGAACCTCACGCCAACCCAAAACTGTCAAGTTTTCTTGCTTTAAGACTTGCTCAGCAATTTCACGAGCTTTGATGGCAAGAGCTGCATCTTGGGGTAAGAAAACCATGCCAACTCCTATCTGCTCAGTGGGCGGCATGGACATATTGTGTTCGGCAAACCAAAGCTTAAATAACTCCCAAGGAATGGCAGTCATTAAACCTGCACCGTCTCCAGAATCCTGGTCAGCACTACATCCTCCCCGATGCTCTAAACAACTTAGGGCAGATAATGCCTGTTCAATCAGTTTATGAGTCGCTGCACCGCTACAAGATGCAATAAAGCCAACACCACACGCATCTCGTTCTTCGACTAACCATCGCTGACCTAAATAGGGCATATCTTCCTGATTCCACAACTGACCTTGTTGATTTGCCTTGATGCTCCTGTTATCCATGCTGATGAGTCCGGTTGTTACTGATACAAATTGACGAATTGAAGTCTGTTAGCCCGTTGCGTAGATTTATACTGCGCTTCTACATGCAACAAAAGATTAGAAACTATTTTCATTAACGGGAAGTCTACTTACACTAATGGGGGGTCTACATTAATACCATTGGAGTGGGG
>CBKWLJ010000070.1:0-24922 GCA_966675205.1 uncultured bacterium | reverse complement strand
TTATAAGAAACGCTTTCTCATTACAAAGAAAACTTAAAGCATTTATTATGAATGAATACCCATTTGTTGATTTTGGGTTCTCATTTATAAGAAACGCTTTCTCATTACAAAGAAAACTTAAAGCATTTATTATGAATGAGTACCCATTTGTTGATTTTGGGTTCTCATTTCTAAGTAACGGCATCGTTGACTCAACCAATACCGACTTCTTACTCAATCCGGTGAAGCGGTTGCTTGATGATAACCGCAAAATTACGGATAGAGTTGGCGCTCAAATCAATTTCATCTCCGTAGATTCATCGATTACAAAGCTTGTCCCGATCTGCCATTGTGAAATAGTTAATTCATCAAGAGTGTATTTACATGGCTAGATTAAAGCGCAGTTCTCAGGTTCTGGAAAAAGCCGAGCATCGTTGTGCTGGGTTAAAGTCAATTAGCGGAACACTCGACTTGGGCGAGGGACTGACTGTAGAGAACTATCTACTGTTGATTGATAGCTTACGGTCTAATTTAGCAACCTACAATGAATCGCTATCGATTGTAGATCGGGCAGCCAGTACTGTACAAGACACTGAGGAACTGCTTAAAAGCCTTTCTGAGCGGATGTTGATTGCTGTTGCCGCCAAATACGGTAAGGATAGCTACGAATATGAAATGGCAGGCGGTACTCGCAAGAGTGCGCGTAAGCGTTCTACTCGTAAAATTCAGGTCAGTGCCTAATAAAGCTATTTATTACGCCATATCAATAAAATTATCCTGCTGGAATATAGTTTTCTGGCAGGTTTATGTTTGGATGTGAAAGTAGCGCAGTGGGTGAAAGCGATCGCTTGATTTTTAAGAGAGTCGCTACGGGACAATAAAGGATAAATAGGTAAGGCTATGACAACGGTATTGAATTTAGAGCCAATTACGAATCTGACGCGGGAGCAGTTTTTTCAATTGTGTCAGGCAAATCCGGATGTACCGCTTGAACGTTCACCTAATGGAGAATTGATTATTGTGACGCCTATCGGTGGTGAAGGTGGCAATCAAGAAGCAAGTATGATTGCAAAGGTCGTGATTTGGAATGAACAGACTCAATTAGGTGTGGTGTTTAGCTCTCAGACTGTATTTAGTTTACCTGGAGGGGGCGATCGCTCTCCTGATGTGGCTTGGGTAGAGTTGCAAAGGTGGCAAGGGTTGAGTCAGGAGGAACGGGAAGGGTTGCCCCCGATTTGCCCGGATTTTTTGATTGAATTGCGTTCTCGCAGCGATAGGTTAAAACCGCTACAGAACAAGATGCAGGAGTATTTGGCAAGTGGATTGCGCTTGGGTTGGCTGATTAATCCCAAGGATAAACAGGTGGAGATTTATCGCAGGGGGCAAGAGGTGGAAGTGCTGGGAGTGCCTGTGGTGTTGTCGGGGGAGGATGTGTTGCCAGGGTTTAGTTTGGAGGTGAGTTAAGCCTAAAGGTTGCTGCTGGGAACTCGACAGTTGGAGTGAGATGATTGCTTGTTGCCGTTCTGGTTTTCTGGCAGGTTTACGTCCGAACAGGAAAGCGGTGGCAGCAGGTGAAACAAGCGATCGCAGCAGCTTGGGAATCTTTAGAGCCATGAGCTACAGTTGGTATGGGTAGGAGAGTTCCGCATCTTACTCAAGAAGTAATCGGTATGTTCTCTAAAAATAGAGTCTACGCTTAAGCTGTTCCGGTTGCTCAAGAGAATCCCAACAGCGTTGATATGGCAATTTAATTGAGGAGATACATTAAATGAGCTTTGCCGAATCCCGCAGTGAGACTGTTCCGGTTCAGCTTCCCAATGGGGCGATCGCAAAATTTGAGGTGACAACGACGGGACGAGAGGATGTGAGCTTTGACTCCAAGCAGTTTCAGCCTGTAGCCGATGCGATTGAGGGCGTAGTGCAGATGATAGCAGCACCGCTTCAAAAGGTGAAACCTAAGAAGGCGACGGTGAAGTTTGGCATGGAGCTGGCGATCGAATCCGGGCAGCTAACAGCAGTGATTGTAAAAGGCTCAGGTAAAGCTAATCTCGAAATCACCTTGGAATGGGAACGGGAACGGCAAGATAAAGTTGAGCCATGAGTCAGCTAGAGAATCTGCTGCAACAGTGTACAGTGAAGCTTACCCTTCCTGGTGGATGGGGGACAGGCTTCTTTGTGGCTCCAGAGTGGATTCTCACCTGTACTCATGTGGTACGGGAGGCAAAAGGTGAACCTGTTCAAGTGCGGTGGCAGAAACAGGAAAATTGGGCAAAGGCGATGGTGGAGCGATCGCTCCCTGACCCCTATGATTTAGCTTTGTTGCGAGTGACGCTTCCTATTGATGCCAATCCGCCTTGTGTGTATTTGGATGTAGCGATTCAATCCCGCGACCCGCTTTATCTGTTTGGTTATCCCGATCAAGATTTTCCTAATGGTTGTCCGGTGACGTTTAACTGTGAAGGGTTAACGGGGGATGAGCCGGGGTTAATTAAGTTTGCGTTGGGACAAGTGCGACCGGGGATGAGTGGGGCACCGTTGCTAAATCAGCGAACGGGTAAGGTGTGTGGGATTGTGAAGTTTACACGCGATCGCTCTTTTGATTTGGGTGGTGGAGCGATTCCTACTCGTGTGATTCTGGAGCAGTTTCCTCAACTGCGAGAGTTTCAGAAGGAGTTTCATGGGGGCGATCACCGCTGGAGTAAATTAGTTGCGAAGCAGTCCGAAATTGATTTTGAACCTTATTTGCAGTCAATCCTCGACGATGAAGATTATCGAGAGTGGCAGGATGTCTACACACCAACGACGGTTGAAGGCAGGAAGCGATCACCTCAACCGAAGTTTTCACCCCGTCTGAAGCTGCGGGTTGAGACAGTGAAGCCGCCCAAGAAGGAGCAAGAGCAGCAGGAGCAGGTTGAGCAGTGGGATGTGCTGGTGGGGCTTCGCAACTATGCGGCTGACCATGTGTTGCTGATTGGTAAGCCTGGTTCAGGTAAATCCACATCGCTGGAACGGTTGCTCTGGGAAGAGGCAGACAATGCCTTGAATACCCCGAATGCCAAAATTCCGGTTTTGGTGAAATTGCGACGCTGCACTTCGACCATTGAGGAACTGATTCGAGACTTTCTCTGTCGCCATCAGCTACCGCTTGAGATTGCTGAAATTGAAGAACTGCTGCGGCAAGGCAAATTACTGCTGTTGCTGGATGGTTTGAACGAGCTACCGGAATCGTTTAGGACAGATATTGCCAATTTTAGGGACAGGTATCGCCGCACTACACCCATGATTGTCTCCACGCGGGATTTGAGTGTGGGTGGCAATCTGAGCATTACCAAAACCCTAAAAATGCTGCCCCTGACGGAATCGCAAATGCAGGAGTTTGTGCAGGGGTATTTGGGTGAGGAGGGAAACCGCCTGTTTCAGCAACTCAAGAGCGATCGACTGCGGAAGTTTGCGGAAACGCCCCTGCTGTTATGGATGCTCTGCTGGGTGTTCGATAAGGAATATGAATGCGCCCAAGAAGAAGGCAGAACGCCTAAACTACCAGAAAATCTTGGACTCGCATTTCGAGAGTTTACCCAAATCTACGATAAAAAAATTCAAGCGGATGCACCTGCCAATTCTAAGGATAAGTGGTCTAAACTGCTGCGCCATCTGGCTTTTGCTTTGATGCATGACAAACAGCCTATCGATTTTCGGTTGTCTATGCCCAGAGAGGAAGCGGAAAATCTATTGACGGACTGTTTGCAGCAAGAAGGGAGAACCAATCCAAGGGACTGTGCGGAACGCTGGTTGAAAGACTTGCTGGACTATCACCTGATTCAGCCAGTTATTCAGCCTAATTTTGAAGAACACATCGAGTTTCGCCACCAACTGATTCAGGAATATTATGCAGCGGAGTATCTGCTGCGGTTGTTGCCAGAGCTGAGTGATGGGGAGCTGAAGCAGAAGTATCTCAACTACCTGAAGTGGACAGAACCCATTTCATTAATGCTGGCGTTAGCAGATAAGGAAGCCCAAGCCCTGCGTGTGGTAGAGCTGGCATTGGATTGGGTGGATTTAATGCTGGGGACAAGGCTGGCAGGTGAGGTGAAACCAGAGTTTCAGGTGCAAACCGTCAAGTTTGTGGAGGATTTGGAAGTACCGGATTGGTTGAAGGTTAAGCTTTTAGGGGAGACGCGATCAGAAGTAGCAATCCCAAAGATTCTGTCTTTTTTGACACACCCAAACATTAGCATTGCTGAAGTTGCGGCATCTTATATAGGAGAAACTCAAAATCAAGAGGCTATAGATATTCTGACAAAAAGACTAGAAGAAATAAGTATTCAGTTCTTCTCTCAACAGTCGTGGGGAGGTCCTGATAAAACTGGAATTCTATGGACAACTCATGTCCAAGCACTTAGGTATCTTTCACCGCAAGCAGCCATTCAATTTTTACGTGAGAAGCTAGAAAAACATAGCACATTGTTACTAATGACAACTGATGCAGCACTAATTTTGATGCAATTGGATGCTGAAAGCTTCATTCCAGAACTACTCAAGGAGTTTCAGAATGCTCAACATGAGGAAAAAAAGAAGCTAGCCGTTGGCAGGAAAGAGACTGAAGTAGAGATTCAGATACCTGAATTCAAGGATGCAGCCACGCATAATGAGGCTGCTGTGATTCCTGAAGCCTTCAAGACTAATAGATTTAGATTTACTCCTCCTCCTCATGAACAGCTACGAAGAGTCGAACTCCTAAATTTTCTTGAAAGCTCTTCAGACTATGAATTATTTATTCCAGGCTTGATTCAAGCATTTGGGCAAGAGCCGGATGAGAGTATCCAAAGGCAAATAATTCAAATTTTGGGTAAGAGTAAGCATGATGCGGCAATCCACTCATTAGTCCAAAAATTGGGTGAAAATAATGGCAAATTTCGCTCAGAAGCAGCCAAACAACTAATCAAACTAAAGAGCATAGACAATCCCAACAGCGTTGAAGAACTGCGTAAACTAGCAAAGCATGAGGATTGGAATATATCGTGGTGTGCAGCTATTGTATTAGGACATCTGAGGGATTCTACGATTCTGCCAAGAATGATGTATGAGCTAGAAAACCATCAGATACCAAGTATCCGTTCAACTGCGGCTAAAATTATCGGTATAATTGGCGATCCCAATTGTGTCCCTTCTTTGCTCAAGGCTATTGATCAGGATTCTGATAGATACGTCCGAATAAATTCTGCTTGCGCCTTAAGCTTTTTTGGACAAAAAGAAGCTATTCCTATTCTACTTGATGCGCTGAAATCACGAACGAATGCCGATCCTCATACTGAAATAATGAAAAGTATCTCAAGGTTTGGAATTAAAGAACCTCTACTAGAAATTGTCAGGTCTAGAGAAATCTATTGGCAAAGGGCCGCTATTGAGTTGGGTAAGTTAGTCAAGTCCCAACGAGATGACGAATTAATGGTTTTACCAGATCTGTATGAAGCTCTCATAGCTCCAGGTCATGAATCTGCCAATGAAACTATAGATTTATTAGCAGAATTGGCAGATTATGAAACATTGAGTTGGCTAATTGAGACACTAGAAAATTCAGAGAAATATACACAAGATATCTACTTTAATAACAGAGTGGCACTTGTTTTGGTGGAATGCTGTACTGAAATGATAGCTACCAAACTACCTACTTTAATAAATTTAAGTAAAAATAGTTATATTACACAGCTTGACTGGTTAATTCCAACTATCCAAGATCGCTGCAAGTTCTACAACTACGAAATCTGGCAGGAAGCCATTCAAAATGAAAAATTAGAAAGGCAAAAGGGCGAACAGGACACGATGGTTGGTCAAGCAACCAGAGCAACCCATGTAACCCCTCATTACACAGTCAACGCCGAAGTCTTTCAAGTCATTGAAACTAATCATGGCAACGTCATCGGCAAACAATCACCAGATAGGAAATAAATAGGAGATCAATCATGCTAACCATCCAAATTCCCCCAGATCTCGAACAGCAACTCTCCCAATTGGCGGCTGAACTCAACCTCCCCGTAGAAATCTTCATCCTCCAATCCCTCCAGAAAATCGCCGCATCCGACTCTGACGACACCCCCAAAGCCGAAGTCCTTGATGGACTCTATCGCGCCCTCGCAGATGTCAAAGCTGGGCGCATCAGTCCTGTAGAAACCCTGTGGGACGACGAGAGCGATGACTGAATTCCAAGCCGTACAAGTTTTAGTTGCCGACGCATTCAAACGTGAAGCCCGCAACCTCAAAAAACGCTACCGCAACATCGAATCCGACCTACAAACCCTGATCGAGCAACTGCAAAATAGCGACCTCCCTGGTGATCGCATCCCTGGCTTTGCCGATTACATTGTCTACAAAGTCCGCGTCAAAAACAGCGACATTCGCAAAGGCAAAAGTGGCGGCTACCGCGTCATCTACCAAAGCCTGAACCCAACCGCCGTTGTCCTACTCTACCTCTACGCCAAATCTGACCAAGATGACGTAACCGCAGACGAAATCTGCGCCATCATCGAAAAATTCCAAGCCGACACAGAAACCACTTAACCCCAAGTAAAACCCATGTCTGAACCCTCCAAATACACCATCCACACCCAATCCAACCAAATCATCGAGAATAACTCTGGAAACGTCATCGGTATCCAAACCCAATATACCAGTGACCCAGAAGTGCGAGGTGCGATCGCAGACCTGTAAACCCTCTTCACCCAACTCCAAACCCAACATCCCCACGTCACCAGCGAAGCCCAAGCGATCGCCATCATCGACGCAGAATTCACCGAAATTCAACAATCCAAAACCCACAAGCTAGCAACTCTCCGCAAACAACTCCGCAATCCGGAACGTCACCTGCAAGCCACCAAAGCTGCTCTTGGAGAGGTTGCTAAACACTACCTGGAAGAAAGTGTTTGGGCAAAAACAATCATCACCTATCTCGATAAACTCAGTGAAGAACCCGGCTGTGGAGACTGAACCAATGCAAATCACCCTTCTCCCACCGAACCGCGACTAGCACAAAGCACAACCACAAAGCGATCGCGCAAGCGCTAGTCTTCGGTTCACCTCTCTCTTCAACAAGTCAAAGCTGGAAACGTTCATCCCATCTCTGAACTGTGAAACGGCATTGATGACTAATGTAATTGATGGCTTTCTTCTATAAACTACAACCTAATAGCAAACCCTTTGAATTCTCCTACCACTGGACAGCATTCTGTGCCATTGGTCAATAACCCGTGAAAACTGACAGCATCTTCTACAGCCTGTTCCAAGCATTTCCTAGCATCTTCTTTGAACTTATCAACTATCCCCCCGAAGAAGCCACTAGCTACGAATTTACCTCGATGAATTAGGAGAAGCCGCAGAACGTTCATTAGGCGTGGGAGTTGTTAAGCTTGTAATCGAGCCGGAAGAGACAGTCGGACAACTGGCAAGACACTTAATTGAACAAGCGCAGCAACAGCTAACCGATGAAGCTGTCCAGCGTGACCTCATCAATCTCATTGAAACGATTATTGTCTACAAACTACCACAAAAAATCCGGGAGGAGATTGCTGCCATGTTAGGCTTAAGCGAACTGAAAAAGACTCGATTCTATCAGGAAGTGCTTGAAGAAGGTAAGCAGGAAGGTAAACAGGAAGGGAAGTTAGAGGCAGTGCCAGAATTACTCCGGTTAGGATTAACTTCACAGCAGATTGCTGGAGCGCTCAAATTACCCTTGGAATTAATCCAGCAAACCGCACAAGAAATAACAAGCCAAGCTATGTCATTTTCTGAGCAAAATGTTGCAGCTTTCATTGAATTACTAACCCATCAACGTTCCCTATTTTCCCCGGATAATTTAGCGGAATTGGAACAGTTAGTTGCTTCGTTGCCAGATGATATTAAAGAAATATCGAAGGCATTATCATCATGGTACAAAAAACACCCTGAAATTCGTGAAGCACAATTGAAACTTCTCCCCTCTAATTCAGGAGAAAAAGCACCAGGAAGTAAAGAGGACAACGTCAAAACTCCCAACTACGAACTCAACAAACAAACCCTACAAAATGCCATTCAGCAAAGCTCCTCTCCAAGCGATTCCCAGTCAACAAACTCTGGCTCATGAAGGTTGCTAACTTCCAACTGACTTTCTACGCCTTTCATCTCATCATTGGCATAGTCTTAGCCATCCCTGTAGGGCTTCTGGTTTGGTGGATGCAAAAACGGTCAAATCGCGATCGCTAACTTGACAACGACATCAACAATATAACAACGACTAATAAAGTGTTATTCCACAATATAAGTCGGGATGACAGGATTTGAACCTGCGACCCCTTCGTCCCGAACGAAGTGCGCTACCAAGCTGCGCTACATCCCGATGGGTCACTCACCATATCTTACCCATACTACCACGTTGTATCGGCAATGCGCTTACTGCTTGCTAGGATTAACACTGTGTAACTTCAGTTGGAGCTTCGGTGGGAGTGGTAGTTAAGCCAGAATGGTTACGTGTTAAAGCGCCTCAGTGGCAGCGCGTCGGCAATGTTAAAGACATCTTGCGGGATTTGGCATTAAATACGGTTTGTGAGGAAGCTTCTTGCCCCAACATCGGAGAATGCTTCAACGCCGGAACCGCAACCTTTTTGATTATGGGGCCAGCTTGTACGCGAGCGTGTCCCTACTGTGATATTGACTTCGAGAAAAAACCCCAAGCTCTCGACCCCACAGAACCAACTCGCTTGGCCGAGGCTGTGAGGCGTATGGGCTTAAAGCATGTGGTGATTACTTCTGTAAACCGGGATGATTTACCCGATGGAGGGGCGGCTCAGTTTGTGCGTTGCATCGAAGCAATTCGTGCTATCTCTCCTCAAACAACGATAGAAGTACTGATTCCCGATTTATGCGGCAACTGGAATGCGCTGGAAATCATTCTCCAAGCCAAGCCAGAAGTCCTCAATCACAATACGGAAACTGTGCCGCGACTGTATCGACGGGTACGTCCTCAAGGAAATTATCAGCGATCGCTGGAATTACTCCAACGCACTCACGAGTTAGCCCCTGGAGTTTATACGAAATCTGGCTTGATGGTGGGATTGGGAGAAACTGATGCTGAAATCCGCGAAGTCATGCAAGATTTGCGATCGGTAAATTGCGATATCCTCACCATCGGACAATATCTCCAACCCAGCCAAAAACACCTCAATGTAGCTGACTTCGTTACCCCCGCTCAGTTTGATGCTTGGAGAGAGTTTGGCGAGTCTTTGGGCTTTTTACAAGTTGTTTCCTCTCCCCTCACCCGCAGTTCCTATCATGCTGAGCAAGTTCGGGAATTAATGCAGCGTTACCCTCGAAATGAGTTACAAGTTAAAGGTTAGCAGGTTACAGGTTGACCTGTTGCAGGTTAACGATTGCGGATTTTCAACCTTCAACCTTCAACCATCTAACCTTCAACTCTTCAAACCTTCAACCCTTTGACTAATGACTGAAATTGCTATCATCGGAGCTGGTGTTTGGGGGACAGCCCTGGGTTATCTAGCGTCTCAAAACGGTCATAACGTCCGCTTTTGGTCGCGTCATAGTCAGCAGAGTTTAGAAGAGGTGTTGAAGGGAGCGAGTATTATCCTGTCCTCTGTCTCTATGGCAGGTGTTGACCCTGTGGTAACACAGTTAAAGTCATTATCTGTTTCTGCCGAGCAAATTATCATCACGGCAACCAAAGGCTTAGACTTTAAAACAACCCTCACGCCGTCACAAATCTGGCAAGCGGCGTTTCCCTCAAATCCAGTGGTTGTTCTCTCTGGGCCGAATCTTTCCAAAGAAATTAAACAGGGGCTTCCGGCCGCAACCGTTGTATCAAGTACCAACGCCAGAGCAGCAGAATTCGTACAAAAAGCTTTTTCTGCTCCCAATTTCCGGGTTTACACCAATCCAGACCCTCTGGGGGTAGAACTAGGAGGTACACTGAAAAATGTCATGGCGATCGCATCGGGTGCCTGCGATGGTTTACAGTTGGGAACCAATGCCAAAGCTGCTCTTCTGACGCGTGGACTTGCTGAAATCATACGGGTTGGTCTAGACTGGGGTGCTAAAGCGGAAACATTCTACGGTCTTTCGGGACTAGGTGACTTACTCGCAACCTGCAACAGTCCTCTTAGTCGCAATTATCAAGTCGGGTACCAGCTAGCTCAAGGCAAGACTCTTGCTGAGATTCTGGCACAGCTAGAAGGAACCGCAGAAGGCGTCAATACTACTGGAGTGCTGCTGGAGCGAGCCAATCGGCAAGGGCTTTCTGTGCCGATAACATATCAGGTGCATCGCTTGCTTCAAGGTGAGATTACACCGGAAGCAGCCGTAGAGGCTTTAATGCTAAGAGATACGAAGCCAGAGTGAGGGTCACGGAGATAGGGGAACTTTTTCTCGAAAAAATTTTTCCTAAATCTTGTAATTTTTCAGGAATCTACCCGACTGGTGATGAAGATTAACATAGCCTTTGACCAAAGTCACTATTCCTGACTCGGAAGACGCTTATACTAGCAGTTATAAAGAGAAGCCAAGTCATCATACTTAAGATAGATTTTTGGCAAAATGCCATGCCTATCAAGCAGTTGAGACGGAAGCGATACTTCAGCACGAATTGGCGACAAGGACTATCAGTTCCCAGTGATCATCCTTGTTCGTAACGAAACGATAAGCGCTGTTCTCCGGTCATCAAGGGTGGGAACTCTAGTAGTAAGTTGTGACGCACATTTCATCCGGTGGCGTCGCCGGTCGTAATTAAGAGATTATTATGCCACTCACTCCTTTCTATGCCGATACAGAATTCGACCAAGAGCTGCTTCCCTACAGCTTGGAGTCCAACGGTATAAGCGAAGATGAAGATCCAGGGATCGATGATTTAGTAGAAACCGAGTTTGAAGGGTCAGACCCTGCATTCTCCAGAAGTACCAATCGACGCACCACTGATCTAGTTCGCTTATATCTTCAGGAAATTGGTCGGGTTCGTTTACTCAGGCGAGATGAGGAAGTCTCAGAAGCCCAAAAGGTTCAGCGTTACATGCGGCTGTTGGACTTGCGAATCGAGTTTGCCAAATCGGATACAGTAGTTGAACGCTTCGTCGGTCTGATTGATGCTCACGATCGCTTAGTTTCTCAACTCGGTCACCGCCCCTCTCTAGAGCGGTGGGCAGCTAGTGCCGGTGTGGATATTTCCGAGTTAAGACCCAGTTTGTCTGCCGGAAAACAGCGTTGGGCCCAGCTAGCTAATCTTTCGGTCAAGGAGCTAGAACAAATTCAAGCTCAGGGCAACCGCGCCAAGGAACACATGATCAAAGCTAACCTGCGCCTTGTGGTGTCGGTAGCGAAAAAGTATCAAAATCGCGGTTTGGAACTCCTCGATTTAATTCAGGAAGGCACCCTGGGATTGGAAAGAGCGGTTGAGAAATTTGATCCTACCAAGGGTTACCGCTTTAGTACCTATGCCTATTGGTGGATTCGTCAGGGTATCACTCGAGCGATCGCGACTCAAAGCCGCACCATTCGCCTACCTGTTCACATTACCGAAAAGCTCAACAAAATCAAAAAAGCTCAGCGCAAAATTTCTCAGGAAAAAGGACGCACCGCCACCATTGAGGATATTGCGGTAGAGCTAGAAATGACTCCGCCTCAAGTGCGGGAAGTCTTACTCCGAGTTCCCCGCTCAGTCTCCTTAGAAATTAAAGTGGGTAAGGAAAAAGACACCGAACTTGGTGACTTACTCGAAACCGAAGAGACTTCACCTGAAGAAGTGTTGATGCGTGAAGCACTGCAACGGGATTTGCAGCAACTGTTGGCAGATCTTACCAGTCGCGAACGAGATGTGATTCGGATGCGGTTTGGCTTAGGAGATGGTCATCCTTACTCATTAGCCGAAATTGGCCGCGCTTTAGAACTTTCTCGCGAACGTGTACGTCAAATCGAAGCTAAAGCTTTGCAAAAGTTGCGGCAACCTAAGCGCCGCAACCGTGTACGGGATTACTTAGAAGCTTTGAGCTAAGTACGGTTAAGATTTTCTTCCTTCTTTAGAACTCTCAACTTGTATCACCGGCTATTAGCCGGTTCTTTTTTTCGGTGTTGAAGGTTAAAAGGTTGTTAGCGCAATGGGGCTTAGCCCAGGTTTGAAGGATAGAACTTTCGCCCTAATAACCTCCTTTGTTTTAACCCTTACAGGCTTCCTTGTCCTTTATCAGAAAGTTGAACACCATAAGCACGCTGGGCAGCTTCAACGGCTGCCTGAGTTTGGGGTCCCCAGATGCCATCGATCGCACCGCGATAAAAACCGAGTTCTTTTAAGCGCTTTTGGAGTTGCCCTGTAGTCGAGAGATTAATCACATTGCTGGGTGGACTCAAGCGAATCGCTGTTGCCATGGGGGTCGAGCGACTGGCACTATTGTTAGGACTGGTACGACTACTGGTCGTTTTAGGCGTTGAGCGGCTGGCACTATTGCTAGGACTGGTACGACTACTGGTCGTTCTAGGCGTTGAGCGACTAGCACTATTGCTAGGGCTGGTACGATTGCTGGTATTGCTAGTCGTTGTACGACTCCTGTTATTCCTCGCTCTTGAGGCAGGATTTGATCCACCTACTGCTGGCAAGGCTCCCCAAGTTTGCGGCCCTACAACTCCGTCTACGGTCAGACTTCTGGCTTGTTGAAAGCGCATGACCGCTTTTTGGGTCGCATCATCAAAGATACCGTTAACACGACTAGGAAAACCGGCGGCTGCCAAACTTTCTTGCAGAACACTGACTTGTGAACCTTTGTCACCTAGTCGCAAAATGCGGGCAGAAGTCTCTTTTACTAATTTTGGGCTGGGTAGTTTCCCTGACTTGGAACTGGATTGAGGTTGTCCTCCCATCGCAGCGAGCGTGTTGGCTCCCACAATTCCATCTGGTACTAGTCCTTTGGCTTGCTGGAATTGGATGACGGCTTCTTTTGTTAAGGAACCGAAGTACCCAGTCACAGTGGCTTTATAGTAGCCCAGTTGCTGTAACCGTTGCTGAACAACAGTAACTTCTTCGCCGCGATCGCCTTGCTGAACCACGGCCGCCTGAGCGGTCATTCCCAGAAGGGTCAGTGATAAGGTGAGGGATAGGAGAGAAACAGTAGCAGTTGTGGAAAGCTTTTTCTGAGTCCAGAGATAGTCGAATGTACTTTTCCCGAACTGTTTTAAGCTCTCTCCACTTGCAATCCAAGCGCTGTAATCAAGGTCTAGCGGTGCCTCGTTAGCTGTAGCCAAATGAAGATAGGCAAGAGTTTCCATAAATCTTGGAGGAACATCACTTCAGCTTTTTCTTAGTCTACCTGGAGATGAAAACAACTCTGTCTTTGCTGTGCGGGTTATTCCTCATTGAAAGGCTACTCGTGCATCCAGTCCGCGCGATCGCAACAGATAAGAACGACTTTCTGCGCTGGCACGGTTGGGAAACGCTCCTGCGTTAACATAGTTCCCTAGTTTTGATTCCGCTTCAACCGCATTCGCAAAACCTACCACGGCACGGACTTGGTTCAGGGTGTTCTCATTTTGAACTGGAACAACCACGACATAGCGGTCTTTCCTCGGTTGATCGAACAGTCCTAAAGCTGTCAGTGTTTCTCTGCCGGCAACACCGTCAGGGAATAAACCTCTTGATCTCTGGAACTGCCTGACTGCTTCTTGGGTTTGTGAACCATAGATACCATCAATCGGGCCTGGGTTGAAGCCTCTTCTTCTCAAATCTCGCTGAAGTTCTTCTACATCCGAACCGCGATCGCCAGCGCGCAATGTTTGTGTAGAGGGAGCTTGGCTCACTCTCTCGCCAGGAAAATCTCCGGTAATGGGAGGGGGCGGCGGTATATTCAACCAATTGTCCTGATTGTATCTAGAAGTGGTCGTGCCGAATAAGGCTGCTCTGGTTTCCGAACCCACGACTCCATCAGGGAGTATATTGTAAGCTTGCTGGAATCGAATTACAGCTTCTTGAGTAGTAGAACCAAAATACCCCGTTAACGGTCCATTGAAATATCCTAGTTCTTGTAAACGTTGTTGAACAGCAGTGACATCTGAGCCGCGATCGCCTCTTTGCAGCGTTCTCTGAGACTGTGAAGGAGTGGGAAAATTCAATGCCTGTGTGGAAACCCTTCTGTTTTGCTCAAATTCGGCAAATAAGGCTGATTCTGTTGTCGGTCCCACAACGCCATCGGGAGTGAGGCTATAGTCTCGTTGAAATTGAAGCACTGCGTCTCGAGTGGCTGGCCCAAAAACACCATCTGGAGATTGATTGAGGTATCTTAACTGTTGCAGGCGATTTTGAATGAACGTTACTTCTGGCCCGCGATCGCCCAGCCTAAGTACTCTTTGGGCGAATGCCTCACCTGCCATTCCCAAAATTCCCAGGATGGCAACCAGCGAGAGCAAAGAAATACGTATGTGTGTAGCCAGCTTTTGCTGCTTGAACCCCTCTAAGAGCCTCAGCGTGTCCCAACTGCAACCCTCAGTGGTGTCTGTTACAGCTTCATAGGCTAATGTTAGATGAAAATAGGCAAGAGTCTCCATTTGTTTCTAGTCAATTGTTCCCCGTAAGTTTATTCTGTAAATTCTTGATTATTAATGATTTCTTTGACAATAGCTATACCCAATCCGTGTATTCTAGCTATCCTATTTGATTCGTAAATAGGATAGACAAGGGAGCTTTCCCCAACTCCGTTAGGATTGCTAGAGAAAGACTATATTTATCTTTATATTCTCTAAGGAAGAAAAAATAGTGCTAATTCAAAGACCCAAGTTTGAATTTAACTGTACTAGGGTCTTAATTAGTTAAGTAAATTCTTATTTTACAACTAAATCCCTTAAATATGTAGAAAGTATCTAAGAAACTTAGTTTTTGGAGAAAATCGGATGCGTAGGAGATATTAATTTGGTTACAGATCAGTTAAAACCTAGGGTGTGAAACGAGTAAATCATAGAATATGATTCAATACTCTTAATGATTTGAACAAGTTTTGGTTAAGTCTGCTCCGGGATTAAGGAACAGACAAAATGTGAGGTGAGGAGTTAACAGTATGACTAAGATTTGCCACTGGGGCAAACCAGTTGCTCTCTTGGCTTTGGTGTTCAGTACTGTAGGGGGTATGAAGGCTAATGCCACTAGCGATTCGAGCCCCTCTACATTTAACAGAGTTTTTGCATCAGCATCGGCTGCGTCCCAGCAGAGAGGGAGCGTTCAACTGGCACAACGACGGATAGGAGAATGTCGTGCAGCGACTAGATCCACATTTGTCTATCAAGAGCGTTCGACTGCTAATCCAATTAGAGCTTTGCAGGCTAACGAACAAGTGAGGTTGGCAGAGGATCGCAACATAGGGGGATGGATAGCAATTAATTCCCCTATTAGTGGATTCGTACAGACAAACGACCTCAAACTTTGCTCAAATACCTCTAGCAGCAGCAACCCAGTGCCATCCAATCTCTGTCGCCAAGTTACGTATAAAGGCAATGAGGGAGTGGCTGTCCGCGAAAGACCTAACTTTAATTCTCGTCAAATTGATACTGTATTCTTGGGTAATCGAGTTACGCTTGCCAATCCTCCCCAATTCATCACAGATGACACCGGACGCGAATGGGCTAGGCTGGCATCTCCTACTACTGGATGGATGTCTAACGGCTTCCCTGCGACAGGAGACCTCAATCTTGAAGCTTGTTTTTAGTTCACAATAATACTAAAAGGGGTGTGGTCATAAGCGTTGGTTGAGACGGATACTCCTGATGCAACTAAGGCTCCAGAAATTGTTCGTATATCAACAATGGGTACATGACCACACCGCCCTAAAAGAGTGCTAGCTCATTTTTGTCAGAAATTATTCGTTCTTTTTGTCGCTCTTAGTTCCCAAGCTGCAATAGCGCTGAATCATCTCATAGTCGTTGCTTCTAAAGATGATAATTGCAGCATTCTTTGTGGGTTTTCTAATAAATTAAGAGGATTTATTCAAATTAGACCCAGTTGAGCGCACACCAAAGCAACTAAGGTTGAAAAAATTGTAATAGCTAATGCAACAAGCGGGTGCTGCCCTTGACTCACAGCAAAAGATGTCACGATCCCAGCACCTACTGCGGCTGTTACAGCTGCTCCCACCCAGTCTTTATCAGAATTTTTGTTGTACATCGTTTGCAATTTGTAAGTAGGGTTTTTAAGACATTAGTTTTAAAAATTACCATTACTTCTGAGTGACGCTTTCAGTTCCTGGTAGTTTTGCAATTAAGTTTAAGATTCAGCTACTTTTCTTAACAAATCAATCGGATAAATCTTAAAATAATATTTTATTTATTCTGGAATCTAAAAGTTTAAATATAATTAACAGCTTCATATTATTCGGTAAATAGCAAGCCTGTAACATTTTGCAACACACGCAATCCATGAAGTGCTCCCCTAACGAGCCGAATAGCGGCAATGGGCTGTTGAAGCATTCCTAGAGCTAAGGGTAAAGGTTGAAGTGAGCCCTCAGGGCTGAGCGCAGAGGAAAGATTGGGGAGGTTATGGTAAGAGTCGTCACTGATAACTCGTATCATTGCTACTGCAATTCCTGTTTGAGAGAGAGCCTCTAAAACGGTGAATCCCTCCATATCAACAACTTGGGTATCGTAGGTTTGAGCGAGATGGCGCTTCTGTTCGGCACAGATAATGATGCGATCGCTCGTGTAGACTTTGACTAAGGGAATCTCTTCTCCGAGTTTGCGATGCAACCAAGTTGTGAATTCGCGATCGCACTCTCGCACTTTAGAAATAGACTCACTCGACTGATACAGGCAATCTTGGTAAACAACAAGATCTCCCACACCTAAATGAGCCGACAAGCTACCACATAAACCCATAACCAAGATTCTTGATGGTCGAATCTTCAAGTATTCCTCTGTCTGTTGCCACTGTTTGAGATACTGAGTTAACGCCTTCGGGCCAACAGGAATTGGTAGTGCGATCGGCTTTGGAGGTTTAACACGACTTAAACCTCGACAAACCGTTTTATACTCTGCTCCCTGAGGAACCAGAATGATTTGGGGGAATGGGAAATGGGGAATAGGGAATGGGGAATGGGGCGACAAGAGGGAAATTCTCCAATAATTAATGACTATTGCCGGCTAAAAACATCACAATCAAGAACGAACCATCTAATTAACAGTTTTGTCAAGAGCAATCTCAAATTACGACTGCTAGAAACACCTGAAGGAAGGATGGCTAAATTTTTTTAATCATGTATGAAGGACTCGCCAACCTAAAGTCAGAACGATAGGATGACACTGATACCTTGTAATCTGTAAGTCCTCTCTTTCCAAATGGCTTCAATTTCCCGTAAAAACTTAATTGAAGATATTCCTCGCTTTCTTGTGGCTCAGGCGGGGATTATGTTTGCTGTTAGTTTAGTTACCATTCAAACAGGTCTTCAATATGGATTTGCTAGCTCCTCTTCCTGGTTAATCGATCGCTCCCAAGCTGACATTTGGGTAGCCTCTAAAAATATGGTGCATTTGGGAATGACTCGACCCCTCCCTTATGAGCGAGTGAGTGAAGCTCGCGAAGTTGAAGGTGTAGAGCGAGCTGAAGCTGTCATTATTCGGGGAGGTGATTGGTATCAAGGACGTGTTGATAAAATTTCCTCGGTTACAGTTGTAGGCGCACCACCGGAAGGGCTGTTATTTTCACCGAAAACACAATTTATTCAAGGCAGTTTCAATGATTTAAAAGAGCCTTATAACATCATCACTGACAACACAAATCTTGACTCTCTCTACCTGAAACAAGCCGGTGATTTTGGGGAAATTAACGGCATCCGTGCCAATCTCGTGGGCTTAACGGAAGGAACTCAATCTATTGTCTTTGGTAACATCATTTTCACGTCTTTAGAAAGTGCCAACGCTTATATCAATGTTGGTTCAACAGATAGACGCCTGGTTAGAGATGATAATTCCACACCCACTCCTGCACCAAGAGCAATAGAGGCAACAGACGCCATTACCTTTGTACTGATTCGGGCCAAGCCTGGTATTAACTTAGAAACACTCAAGAGTCGGCTAGAAAAAGCGCTGCCCAATACTCGCGCCTACACACGCCAAGAGATGTCGCGTCAGACACAAATTTACTGGCAGGAGCGATCGGGAATTGGATTTATTCTCGGACTTGGTGCTGTAGTCGGTGTTCTTGTTGGTGTTGTCGTCGTCGGACAAATCCTCTATGCTTCCGTATCAGACCGTATCAAGGAGTTTGGAACCCTCAAAGCTATGGGTGCGTCTGATCAATTTATCTACAGGGTGATTGTAGAACAAGGTTTATGGATGGCTATTTTGGGCTATCTCCCTGGAATGGCTTTATGTCTTGGAGTAGCAGCATGGACTGCTAAAAGTCAGGGGATCGTGATTTTAATTACACCTACTTCAGCCCTTGCTGTTTTTGGGATTACAGTTGCCATGTGTATTGGTTCTGCTTTCTTTGCCATCCAGAAAGTGACTCGCGTCGATCCAGCAATTGTATTCAAGGGATAATCCAGGAAATTGACAGTATTATCCTAATTTCTGATGAAATACCGTTAACTTTCAAGATATTAAGAAGTTTATTTGTCATCCAGTTTGACCTAATGACTAAATTTTTTGAAAAAAACCTTTATAGTGCCAGAAACTCCTTCCGCAGAACTACGGCTTCTACAGCAGCCATTGCAGCTCAGGAAGTGGAGATGGTAGTTTCATCAGGACAGCAGCGCTTACAGGTTTTGAAGGGAATTAACTTAGAAATCCATCAAGGTGATATTCAGCTATTAATGGGGCCTTCGGGATCGGGAAAAACGACGTTGCTGTCAATCTTAGCTGGATTACTCACACCGACATCAGGAAGCGTGTACTTACTCGGACAAGAAATTACCCGAATGTCTCGGAGTAAGTTAGCTCGATTTCGACGAGATCACATCGGCTTTATTTTTCAGGATTCTAATTTGTTTCCTGCGATGACAGCGCTGGAAAATGTGGAAACGGCACTGAATATTAGAGGGATTTGGGGAAGACGGGCGCGTTTGAGAGCACAAGCTATGCTGGAACACGTTGGGTTAGGAGACAAAGCTAACCAGATACCCCGTAAGCTTTCAGGTGGACAAAAACAACGAGTAGCGATCGCTCGTGCCTTAGTGAGTCATCCTCAGTTAATTATGGCAGATGAGCCAACGGCGGCTTTAGACGCCCAGAGCGGACATAATGTGATGGAGTTACTACGCAACCTAGCCAAAGAAGAAGGCTGCACCGTATTGATGGTAACCCACGACCCGCGAATCGTAGATATTGCTGACCGAATTGCTCATCTAGAAGATGGGGTACTCCAAAAAGATGCAGGAGAGAGTGGGCATTTACATTCTGCTTAGCCCGTCATTCATGGACACGGGGACGCGGAGACACGGGGACGCGGGGACAAAAATTGGACGGGGATTGTAACCTCGCCCAATTTCGGGCGTCTGAATCTTTGATTCAGACGGGGCTGGAAACCTTGGACATTCACGGCCGTTCGGCGCTTCATGTCCCGCCTCACGCATCGTAGGGGAACTCTCCGCGTCTCCCCTTCTCCGCGTCTCCGCGTCTTCTGCGGTCAGCCAGTTTGCACCATCCAAATCAGTTTGCCCAAAATTTGCTCAACTGGTGGCAGTGGATAATCAGTCAAGTCAATCGTTACAGTTTGCCCTTCTAGTTTGAGAAACCGCCAAACTGTACCGCTCGTCACCGTTCCGTAGATCGTTGAAATAGGCTGTTGCTTCTGTTGATTAAAGCGTTGAGCAGCCACCATCTCGGCTAAACATTGTCCCAGTACAGGTTTAAGGTCTTCTTTCTTCGCTTCTACCAAAACTACCGCCGGAGCTTTAATAAACAACTGCTCTGGAGAGCGACTAATCAGAAAATCGACATAGCCCGTCAAATCAAATTCTGGCTGCACATTGAACTCTTCACCTGAAAAGACACTAATTTGTCCTTTGAGCTGACGTTTGACTTCTAACAAGACTGGATTGATAATGCCTTCGGAACGTGCTTTTTCACTACTCACTGCGATCGCCCAAGGTAGCGTTTCTTTCAGCGTATCTTCGAGCAAAGAACTTGGATTGACTGGGGGAACCTCTGGAAGAAAGCGATCGCCTTCAACAATAGTGAGTTGAAAATCGTCTACAGCTTTACTAAGGGTAAATTTACTATAAGGCATAAGGATTTCCGTAAGAACTTGAGCTGACGGGAAAGTTTGAAACACGCCCTAGTACACTGCATTGGTAGTACCGATCGTTAAGGGTTCGCGTGCCGGGTCATCTTGCCAGACCATACAATCTAGAATACTGTCAGCACGACGCGCCAAGTGTTGCAGGAGGCTGGGGTTTTGCCTGCGGAGATGAATGGATATATTGAAGCCCGACTGCGAACTATCTTTTATGGCTAGAACTGACGCAAAGTCTCTATTTGTAGTGGCGTGACACAGCTAAAATGATGCCATAGCAAATTGACCCATAAAACCAGTTTTGGCTGCATACTTGGTAAGTCGAGTTAAAAATTGGCAAATCCAAAATCTAAAACTCTTCCTATTTCAAAGGAAACTGAACTTTATCCCGCTTCCCTAACCCAAACTCAGCGCCTCGAAATCCAAAATCCGAAATTCACCAGAGTATTTGTCACTGGGGGGACAGGGTTTATCGGTGCGAATCTAGTGCGGTTATTGGTGCAACAAGGGTACCAGGTACGGGCCCTTGTTCGTCCTTCGAGTCGCTTGGATAACCTGCAAAATCTGGATATCGAGATTGTCAAAGGGGATTTGAATGATTCCCAGTTGTGGCGGCAAATGCAGGGTTGTCAGGCACTTTTTCACGTTGCAGCCCACTATTCCCTTTGGCAAGCTGATCAAGAAGCACTTTATCGTCATAATGTGCTGGGAACACGCAATATTTTAGCAGCAGCACGTCAGGCAGGGATTGAACGAACGGTTTACACCAGTTCAGTGGCGGCTATTGGTGTCGGTGCGCCAGGGGAAATTGTGGATGAAACGCATCAAAGTCCTGTTGATGCCTTGGTTGGTTACTATAAAAAGTCTAAATTCCTGGCAGAACAGGAAGCTAAACAAGCGTCTGAGGCGGGTCAAGATGTGGTGATTGTTAATCCTAGCAGTCCAATTGGGCCTTTTGATATTAAACCGACGCCAACGGGTGATATTGTCCTACGTTTCCTACGGCGGCAAATGCCCTTTTATATGGATACAGGGCTGAATTTTATTGATGTGCGAGACGTGGCATGGGGACATTTGTTGGCGTTGGAGAAGGGAGAGTCGGGTACGCGCTATATTCTCGGACATCAAAACCTAACCTTAAAAGAACTCCTCGATCAACTTGCTCAAATTACCGGAATGAGCAGCCCTCAACAAAGTGTACCTATCTGGTTGCCTCTAACGGTTGCTTGGATTGATGAACAGATTCTCGCACCTTTGGGTAAAAAACCTTCTGTTCCCTTAGATGGTGTACGCATGGCACGTCAACGAATGTATTACGACAGCTCAAAAGCGGTACGAGAATTGGGATTACCTCAAACTCCTATCATTACAGCCCTCAAAGATGCTGTAAATTGGTTTTTAGCAAATGGGTACGTAGAGAAATTGCCACCATCATCCCTTAAATAATTTCATTTTTACAAACCGCTGAGTTGTAGAAAGTGCCAACTAGGGAAGAGATGGGTTAAATTTGTCGTCTCTACTATGGCAGTCCTCAATGATTCTTGAGAAAAATGAACCACAGATGCACACAGATGCACGCAGATAAATAGAAGTTTTTACCATTCATTGAGGATGGCTATAGAAGGAAAGTAGGCCGACTTTAGGGAACTAGTGAGAAAATTTGTAAGCTTGAAGAATTTTCAACTAATTTTGGGGCATTTAATCGATGAAAGCGGCTTGGCTGGGATGGGGCTTGTTGTTTCCCAGTGTTTTCCTATCGGGTATCGTTACGACTTCTCCGGTACTTTCTCAACTCATTACACCAGCGGCTGATGGCACGGGTACGGTTGTTAATCAAGACGGCAATCGATTTGATATCTTAGGTGGCTCATTTTCAAGCGATCGCACAAATCTCTTCCACAGTTTCCAGCAGTTTGGAGCCCAAAACGGTCAAATTGTCAACTTTTTATCGGATAATTCTATTCGTAATATCCTAACGCGAGTTGTCGGGGGTTCCCCGTCAGTAATTAATGGCTTGATTCAGGTGACGGGGGGGAACTCGAATTTATTTTTAATGAACCCTGCCGGAATTATTTTGGGTTCAACGGCAACTTTAAATGTACCCGCCGATTTTACAGCGACGACGGCTAATGCGATTGGATTTGGTGGGAATCTTTGGTTTAATGCGATCGGAAATAATGACTACCCAAATTTAATCGGTACTCCCAGTCAATTTGCTTTTGATCAAGCTACATCAGGAACTGTTATCAACGCAGGCAATTTAGTTGTTTCACCAGGAAATTATTTAACATTACTAGGCGGCACTACGATTAATACAGGTCAGCTCACTGCACGCGCAGGAACGATTACTATTGCTGCTGTACCTGGGGAGAATTTGGTGAAGATTAGCCAGCAGGGACATCTGCTGAGTTTGGAAATTTCTCCGCCGCGTGTATTATCGGGGCAACCCTTTACTCCTCTAACTTTACCCAGTTTGCTAACAGGAACGGCTGGAATTGTAGAAACTGGATTAAGTGTTTCTGCAACGGGAGAGGTGCAGCTGATAAATTCGGGTACGACTATACCAACTGAAGCAGGAGTTGCAATTACATCGGGTTCCCTTAATACATCCAATGTAGGTTTGCAAAGCCTTACCTCTCTACCGCAGATAGGTGGGATGGTCAATGTTTTGGGGAATAAAGTTGGTTTATTCGGTGCCAATATCAACGCTTCTGGAATCAATGGCGGCGGTACGGTGCGAATTGGGGGGGATTTTCAAGGGCAAGGTGCCGTACCGAATGCCTCTCACACCTTTGTTAGTAGCGACTCAACGATTAATGCCTCGGCATTGCTGAGTGGTAATGGCGGTCGGGTGATTGTTTGGTCGGATGCAGTGACTCAATTTTATGGTGATATTAATGCCCAAGGTGGTACAACTTCCGGCGATGGTGGGTTTGTAGAAGTTTCGGGTAAGGGAAGCCTTTCTTTTAAAGGTACTGTTGATACTAGTGCTGCGAATGGTAATGTCGGCACCTTATTACTCGACCCAACCGATATCCTCATTCGTGAGGGGATTGGAGATGGTGACGATTTAGATAACTTGAACTTCAGTTTTTTGGGCAATCTTAGCGGTAATTTAGGTCAGGTTCAAGCGGGTGATGCGACACCGACAGAGATTTTTGAGTCAGAGTTAGCGGGAGTGGCGGCAACGAATAACGTCATCCTGGCAGCAACGAACAATATCACCATCGAAGATTTAAGTGATGATTTTTTCGGTACTAATCCCTTACTCAATCCCAATGTACCTCCTCTTCTAGGATCGATCGCATTTACCGCAGGTGGCTCTTTTTCTATGAATTCCGAGGATACTCTGTTTACACAGGGAGGGATAACCATTTCAGCGGCGAATAATATCACAACTGGTACTTTAGCTGCGGGTCAAGGCATTACTCTCGATGCTGGGGGGAACATTTCTACAACTGACTTGGGGAGTTTGGGCGCAATTAACCTGACGGCGGGAGGTAGCATCACGACGAATCATCTTCAGACAGGCGGTAACGTCACTCTTCCTGGAGGAATTACGTTTACTCTAGGAGTGGGTAATGCGGGGAATATTACTCTGCAAAGCAACGGCAGTATTACCACAGGTGGGATTAATGCCAGTTCAGAGAATGGGAATGGGGGAAATGTTACTCTCACCAGTACAGCAGGACAAATCCTGATCGATCCGAGTCGGGGAGCAAGTACTTTAATAATTGATGGTGACCCGCTTGATGCTGATGGAGCGATATTTGCAGTTGCTCAGAAGTCGGGACGAGGAGGGAATATCAGCCTGAGTGCCAACGGTAATATTACAACGAGTGCGATCGCATCTGGCTCTTTGGAAGGCGATGGGGGCAATATTAACCTTAGTAGTACAGCAGGTGCGATCGATACAACCGAGGGTGAGATTCGATATCGAGGCGAGACGATTCCCAATACCGGACTGCTACTATCGGGGTCTGGTGGTAGTGGAACAGGTGGGAAGATTACAGTATCAGCTAATGGCGAATTGATTACTGGCCCCGTTGTTTCCGCCTCCATAGAAGGAAATGGGGGTGATATTACCCTCAGCAGTACAGGCGGTAATATCAATACCTTACAAGGACTGACCTCACTACAAGCCTTTGAGGCTTTACTGAACATTGCCAATGTTTCTTCTGCCGATTTAGCACCGCAAACATCCTCTAGCCTTTTCCCCCTCGCAAGTACTGTTGCTGGTTCCATCGTTTCGGGTTCTGGGGGTGCTGGAACCGGAGGCACAATTACAGTGAGTGCGAGAGGTAACCTCTCTACTGGAGGTGTAATTTCTACCTCGATTGACGGCAATGCAGGCAATATTAACCTCACCAGTACAACCAGCGATGTTGAAGTCTATTTAATGAATGCTCAAAGCTTGGGTGCGGGTATAGGGGGAAATATTGAAGTTAATGCTAACCGTTTTTTCCGGGCTACAGGTACTGTTGCGGCAGCATTGGAGCAATTACCGCCTAATGCCATTAATCCTAGTGATATTCCCGCACAATTAGATCGACCTTCTAGCATCTCAACTTACGGAGGGAGTGGTGGCGGTTCAATTACGATTCGTCATGGGGGAGGAGACAGAAGTATTCCTTTTACGGTAGGAGATGCCACCACCAACGGCACCGCAGGCACGATTATCACTAGACCCAATAATACAATTGTGCCTAATTGCTCCTT
>CBKWLJ010000069.1:0-25159 GCA_966675205.1 uncultured bacterium | reverse complement strand
AATAAATTGCCAATCCCAAGGATGTTTGTTGCGTAACTCCTCTGCCTTCCAACCAAAAATGTTTTCCGCCTGTTTTGACCAACGCTGCAAGCGGAATTCGCTGTCCCACTCCAAAATGGCTAGGGGAGAGTTGTCTACAAGCAGGGATAATTGCTGATACGCTTTTTGCAGTTCTGCTTCTGAATGTTTGCGTTCAGTAATGTCACTATCGGTACCCATCATGCGAATTGGGTTGCCATGAGCATCGCGAATCACGCTACCACAGGCAAGAAACCAGCGAATACTGCCATCCTTGTGCAACATCCGATGTTCAATTTCATATTGGGGTGTCAACCCTTCCCGATGGGCTGTTGCTGCTGCCATGACTCGTTCTCGATCCTCGGGATGTACGAACTGCCCCCAAACGTCTATGTGGTTCTGGATTTCTTCATCTGTATAGCCTAGTAATGCTTTAAGGTTAGGCTCGATGTAAATTTCGTTGGTTTCTAAGTTCCAATCCCACACCCCAATCTTGCCTACATTCACAGCAAGAGCATAGCGTTCTTCACTCTGGCGCAGTGCCTGTTCTGAGTGTTTGCGCTCAGTGATATCTTCTACTGTTCCCACATGACCGATTAGTTCACCTTGGTCATCACGCATAGGGGAGGTGCGGATCTGAACCCAACGCACCATTCCTTCAGCCGTTTGGAAGCGATACTCTTGATAGCATTCTTGACCTTGTAGCGCACACTCACACCACTCGGAAAACACCTGCTCTCGATCATCGGGATGAACGGATTTCGCCCAACCTTCTTCGAGCATCTGTTCAAACTTCAAACCCGTAATCGCTAACAAACGAGGATTGACGTAGGTACAACGCCCTTCAACATCGGCAAGGAAAATACCAACAGGCGAACAATTACTCAAGCAACGAAACCGTTCTTCACTGGCTTTGAGTGCTTCTTCTGCTTGTTTGCGTTCAGTGAGGTCGCGACCTTCAGCAATCAACAATTCTACTTGTCCATTTTCATCCACAAGGGGCTTGAGGGAAAAATCAATGGTGATGATGGAATTATCTGGAGCTAAAATGTCTGTTTCATAACGGACAATATTGCCTGCTGCGGCCTGTGCGATCGCTTTTTGCAAACGTGCTTGAGTTTCTGGGGAAATCGTCCAACAGTGCAAGTCCGCAAATTGACCCCCGACACTCTCGGAACGCTGAAGTTGACAAAAATCTAATGCGGTTTGGTTGTCTTCTAAAACGGTACCCTCCAGCGTCAGTAGGCTGGATAATTGGAAAGTTTGATTGAAAACCGCACGGAACCGTCTTTCACTTTCGCAGAGTTTTGATTCTGTTTGTTTGCGATTAATCGCATTGGCGAAGATTTCACCCAGTAATTTTAGCTGGGCTACGACCTCTTGCGAACAAGTGTTTTCTCTTCTGAGTGCTGAGTAACCCAGGTATCCCATCAACCGCGTACCATACGCTATAGGAACTGCGACAATAGATTGAGTGCCTACCGATGCGAGTGCTAATCTTTCGTTACTTGCTTCCGGTGGCAAATCAGCCAGTGTCGAGATTTGAATGGCTTCTAAACGCTCCATTTTCCCCATCCACCAAGGGAAAGATTCGGCAGGAATTTGCTTCCATTCTTCCGGTAAGGGTTCCACCCACTCGGCGTGCCATTCATAGATGAGATTGCCGACTAAACCTTCTGTAGAGCAGGTACTATCGGAAAACAACACCACATAGCTGCGATCAAACCCTGCAAATTCTCCAATAACTTGAATCGCGTTGTTGATACCGTTGTCAATTTCTTCTGAACCCAGGTGAATGAATTGTGTCGAGAGGGAGGTAATGATGTTGTCAAATTCGATGCGCTGCTGGAGTGCCTCTTGAGCCTGTTTGGCTGCTGTAATGTCCTTTGCTAGCCTGTAGATAAGTCCATCCTCCCCCTGAGAGACTCGCCAAGACAACCAACGGTAGCTTCCATCTTTGTGACGGTAGCGATTTTCATATTCGACTACATCTACCTGGAAATACTGCTTCTCTATATTGAGGGTAAACTCTACATCATCGGGATGAACCCACTCAATCCAAGGTTGCGATCGCACTTCTGTTGGTGTCCATCCCAGCACCTGTTCCCAAGCGGGATTCAACTGCTGGCAATAGCCGTCTTTTCCCGTCGTGCAGAATAAGTCAAGTGATAAGGTAAAAAATTTATTTAAAATGGATTCTGCCTTTGCAGATTGTTCACTGAATGCCATGGGAGTCTTAGGAGCGTTCATTCCGACAAAGGCTAAATCTGGGCAAAGTACTACAACACGATCATGCCTCATCTATCTTAGGAGTGATGCATAAGCGTGAAATCTTCTCAAGTCGATGGTGAGGCTACTAGTACAGCGCGGCGGAAATAACCCATTAGTTTCAAAAGATTAAAAATCTTACGGTACAAGCTTTTGATTACACCCGGCTACAAGCCAGCTTTTCATTACCTATTTAAAAATTTTATTGTATATCAACGAACAAAATACTGTAACATAATCTCTTTCATGCGATATAAATACTCAGTCCTCATCACCATTAAGTTGAAAATATAGATGGGATTAGTGGCAGTCACTTGCTTAAGAAAAAAACTAAGCAATGCCTATAGGTAGTACTGTTACTAGATCCATGAGACTCCTGTCATAATTTGTTTAGGGCGATCACTCAAGAATGAAACTTGTGCGATCGCCTTTTTTCAGGCTAGCTAGTAGTTTGTATAAAATATAACCCAATAATTTAATATAACCCCTTTCAGGGGATAGATGTTCAATAACAATAGTTACAGATAATTTAGTAGTGGCAGACCAGAGACTATCGCGTTGCTGATCAAGGTAAAACCTTAAGCAACGCTTATCTCATGTATAGTTACACCGCTATTTCACGACTACAGCTCAGCGGAAATACCTCACCCGTTCAAAAAAATTCCTAAATTTCTTAATTTTGAATCAGCTACCTTTTGACTAAGTACAAACAGCATTAAAACCTGCTGTTGCTCTCATCCACCTATAGAGATGGAGGAAACAGAGCTTTCCCCAATGTATCAGAAAAGGGCAACTGGCTTACTGTTGAAATCATCCAGTCAATCGTCAAATTACTATCACAGGATAGAGGAGAGTTACCCTATGCTCTTCTAAAGTAGAGATTGAGAAGAATAAAGAAATCACGCAAAACTGATGGCAGGACAAAGTAGAAACGGTTCCAGCACAGACCAAATGAGTGAAGCGATCGCTACAGCAACTCAAGTGGCGACTTCGGCGGCTAAGGCGGCTTCGGCGGCAGTACAAGTTGCGGCTGACAGCATTACAGGTACGACTACTAGTGTAGGAAAAACGGTTGGCCCTGCGGCTCAGCGATTTGTAGAGCAGGGAACGGAAATGGTAGGTAACTTTGTTACTCCCATCGCTGAAAATCCCATCGTAAAATACGCTTCCAAAGTTCCAGGCATTAATGTGCTAATGGCTGCACTGGGTCAAGTTGATGTAGAGAAAGCACAAAATGAAGTAGACAAGCTGCGACAAGAATATCCTAGAGAAACACCTCAACAACTGGCTCAGCGAATTATTGCCGATGCTGCTTGGAAGGCTGGGGGGATTGGATTAGCGACTAACTTTGTGCCACCTTTAGCCCTAACTTTGTTTGGGGTTGAATTAGCAGCGATTACAGCACTCCAGGCCGAGATGGTTTATCGGATTGCTGCGGCATACGGATTCTCATTAAATGAGCCAACACGGCGGGGTGAAGTCCTGGCGATTTTTGGTTTATCGGTGGGAGGTTCTGGAGTACTCAAGAGCGGGTTGAGCTTTGTGGAACTGCTGCCTTTAATCGGTGCTTTTGTAGGAGCATCGAGTAACACAGCATTAATTTACTCTCTAGGACAGGTTGCCAATCAATTCTATGAGACGAAGAGAAATTCTACTGCTCAAGTTGATGTCAGTGGGCATGGAATCTTGTAGTTTCTCAAGGCTGAGCAACAGCAAGGATAGTATTTTTCAAGTTATTGCCAGTCAATCTAATCGGTTCCGTCCTGAGATTGCCAGTTGTAACAGTTACTCAAACAGCGGAACCGTTCTTCACTAGCTTTGAATGCTTGTATTACTTAAAATCGATTCTGCCTTTGTCGATTATTCACTAAATTTCATAGGAGTCTTAGGAGAGCGTTGATAGCTGCCTGTAATGTATGTAAACGCATTAATATCTCTCCATAATGAGCGTCTATTCAAACACACGCTCAATTTTTAGTGTATACTACACGTAAGATTATGCTATCTCTATCTTAAGTCTGGTTTATAGGCGTCAAAGATTTTCAGGTCGATGCTGAAAATACCGTCAGCCTTCACCTGACAGTTTTCCAGGGCAAGAGCCAGACAAAGAGTAAAGATCCCGTCGGCATCAGAGTGCTTCGTGTGTTAAGGATAATGCAGCCAGTCACGGTAACTCAACAGTGAAACGTAGTCCGATGTTAGCGTAGCTAGCGCAAGTATTGCTATTCAAGGACGCTCCAGACGCCCAAAGAGAGTATTCAGGCGGGGAAAGATTGCCGTTTTAGAAATGCAAGAATAGGGGTACATCTTTCCAATTCCCAATTCTCAATTTGTACTTCAGTGGGAGATGAATTCTAAATTCATTGAGACTGACTATAGTGTAGGGCAATGATTATTTCTCGTAAGTTTTCAAGAATCGAGGAAAAACTCTTTCTTACTTTTTGCCAATTTTTTAGCGATTTAAGGGATTTTAATTTATTATTTTTATTTAAACAGAATTTATTAATTGTATAAAATAAAGCTAATTGAATTGCCATTGAGTAAAAATTTTGTTAGTTTAAATCAGAATGCCTGAAATTTACTATGCATTTGCCCCCTAAGGAGGTTTTTTGGCTTTAAAAAGCCTCTTCTTAAGGGTTTAAGAGGGACAAAAAACTCGATCAGGTATATAGCAGTCTTCATTGACAAATAAAACAGAATTGACGGGCACTCTACCTCAGAAAAGGAAGGGTATTCTTCGTTCATTGCCATTGAACAAGATACTCCTAAGTTGCTACCGCCTAACTAACAGCCTTAGAAGAAGCCGCTAGCAGCTTTTTTCCCTATTCTTCCTAGAATAGGCAAGTCAATCGTATCTAAATTGATATGAATCTGGATTCTTGTAAGGGTGGCATTTCATCTTTTAACTTGTATGAGTTAGCAACAGTACTAGATTTTATGACATCTCAGGTAGCTTTAAATTTTCTGGGAAAGTACAGATTTAAAGAATCCAAGACAGCCCGAATCTTTGAAACATTTCAAAAGATTCAGTTTAATGGTCAACTCATATGGATAGCCCCAAACAATCAAAGAAAATGGAATTTTTATTTCTCGTCCGGTCGCATTATATATGCGACAGGAGGGACTCATCCAGTAAGACGATGGGTAAGAAACCTAGCCATTTACTGCCCTCAGATTGAGGTTGACTTCAAAAAGCTGCAAAACGAACTTTACAGGCTGAATTCTGACTCCTTAACTATCAATTGGGAATATCAATCATTTCGCCTATGGCTCGAACAGGGTAAAATCACACAAGAACAAGTAGATCAGGTTATTCAATCTATTTGTTTGGAGGTGCTTTTTGATTTATCTCAAAATGACAAGTTGACTCAAGAGATCAAGGAAGATCGCTCTATATACAAGCCACTTACTTTGATTAATGAAAAGCAAGCAATTGCAGAAGTTCAAAAGCTTTGGCAAGCATTATGGGATGCTAAAATTAGTGATTACTCTCTTGATAAAGCACCGATAATCAGGCAGGCTAATCAATTAGAAAGATGCACAAATGCGAAAGTTTACCAAGCTCTAACTCAACTCCTAAATGGAGAAAGTACGCTGCGTGATCTAGCTGTGAAAATGAAGCGGGATGTTGTGCAAGTAACCCAACTACTTTTACCCTATATTAAACCAGGGTTGGTGGAACTAATTAGCATTCCTGATTTACCTGCTCCGGTTCGTCACCGAGTCTCTGATATACCATCCGGGCAAAAAAAATCTACTAAACCACTTGTCGCCTGTGTAGATGACAGTATTTCGGTTTGTCAAACCTTAGAAAAGCTTTTGACAGCAGCAGGGTACCGATTCTTGAGTATTAATGATGGATTGCGAGCGCTAACAACGCTCTTAGCTTCTAAGCCAGACTTGATTTTTTTAGACCTAATGATGCCAAATACAAACGGGTATGAAATTTGCAGTCAATTACGCAAGGCTCCCTCTTTTCGGAATACTCCCATTATCATTTTGACTGGAAACGATGGAGTCGTTGATCAAGTCCGTGCTAGACTCGTCGGTGCGTCAGATTTTTTGAGTAAACCAGTCGATGCAGGGAAGGTTTTAAGTGCCATTTCTAAGCACTTGTCACCCAAGACAATTAGTCAATGAGGGGGAAACTCAAAATTGTAAAATTGCAAGCTTTTTTCTAAGTTTGTTAGGGTATAAATTATAATTTTATCCTTCAAACTAGTAACTATCGGCACTTTCATTGCTAATTCATTTTGTTCTATCATCCCATCAATTTTATGACTACTGCACTAATTGTAGAAGACTGTTTGAGTGATCAAGAACTCCTTTCAGGTTGTTTACTGCAAGGAGGACTCAATGTTTTGAAAGCTCACAATGCAGAAGAAGCTATAGCAAAAATTAGTCGCCATAAACCAGATGTAATTATCTTAGATGTGGTACTCCCCGATCGCAGTGGATTTGAACTGTGCCGTGAACTTAAAAATAAAACAGAAACTAGCAAAATTCCTATTGTGATTTGCTCGACAAAAGGAGGTAAGTTGAATCAAAGATGGGGTTTAAAACATGGAGCAGATGCCTACCTAGTCAAGCCTATTGACCAAGAAGAACTCGTAGACACTGTTAAAAATCTGATCAGAAGCTAAGCCTGAAAGAAAATCCATGTCCAGCTCTTTATCGGTTTCAAGCTCCCTATTACCCCCCACAAGTTCAGCCTCTTCAACGGACAGGGAACCGTTTTTACGGTTTTATCTCGAGCCTGATACCACAGCACTCCTGTCGCTCCCACAATTGGCTGAAGTATTCAATATTCCCATTAGTCAAATTGTGCCCATCGCTCACATGCCTGCATGGATCAGGGGAGTTTACAACTGGCGGGGTGAAATTCTCTGGATAGCAGATTTAGGTCACTTAGTCGGGCTGACGCCCAGCTACCAACAAGTTAGCAGTACTTTAACTTATACAACAGTTGTATTACAGTCTCTTTCCCAGAACGCTACCCCCTCCACAGGCAAAAACCAGTTCCTTGGTATCATCGTCAATCGGCTTGAAGATATTGAGTGGTGCGATACAGAGCGGATTCAGTCCCCACCATCATCCACTGTTCATCAAGGGTTGCTGCCATTTTTGCGCGGCTACTGGTGGAAATCAGATTCAGAGGTGTTAGTCGTTCTCGATGGTGAAGCGATTATGGCAGTCATGCCTAAGCAAGAGATTTAAATAGGAGTTCACTTTAACAGCGATCGCTGAGTTAGAGAAAAACGATCTATCTGTTTCCCTTGTTGCTCTATATCCCCTTGGGCCGCAATCAGTAAGTTTCATGCCCAACAGCTTAGGAGTATGGCTATGTTTCCTAGCATCTTTAGAATCCCCTTTGTTCAAAGCGGAGAGAAGCCAAAACTACCAGCTACCTAGTGTTTCTATTTAAAGTTTTTGCTATGACTCAAATTCCCCCCAAAAATCCATTTGAGAAGACTACCAGTGATGACCGTTTAGCCTCTAACGGTTTTCAAATTGGGGGTCAAAATCCTGCTATTGAGGGATCATCCTCTTACCCAACTCTGCTGTCCCCCCAAGAACTCGAACTCCGTTTACAGCCTCGAAACCCTTCTCTACAAAAGCAACAGACCACCGGGGGGCGCTTCCCTCGTCTGCGCTCTACTAGTTTGCGAACCAAAGCCACACTACTGGCACTCAGCATCGGCACAATTCCAGTTGTGCTAGTCGGAACAACTGCCTATTTCACCGCAAGCAATGGGATTAAAGAGCAAATTGTTCAAAGCGAAAAAACCAATGCCGAGGACTTGGAAGACAAATTAAATCTGTTCGTCGAACAATCCTACGAGAACATCGTCACCTTATCGAAGCTGGATACTTTCGCCAATCCTAGGGTGGGGGAGACGCTCAGCAGTGAGGAAAAAGATACTCTCCTCAAAGATTTGATGGAGTCTTCCAAAATCTACAACAGTGTTGTTGTGTATGACCCCACAGAAAAGGAAATGATCGCCACTGGGGGGGGGAAAATCGACTTACCACAAATTCTTACAGCAGACTATACTCAGGCTGCCCTGGCAGCAGACCGTGCCGCCATTGTTGACCCTCGACCGAACACAGCCACTGGCGAGTTTAGTTTTTTCATTGCTGCCCCCATCAAAGAGAAATCCACGAGTAAGACCATTGCCTTTGTCCGTACCCGCACTTCAATGACTCTGGTTAACAACTTGTTTGGGGTTGATCCAAAACGGGGTCAAGAGTTTTATGTAACTGATTCTCAGGGCCAAATTACGGCATCGAGTAACCCGAAAGCTCTCCAGAAACAGCTAAAAGATTTATTCCCCAAACTCTCTGCCCAAATTCAGAAAGCGGATCGACAAGGGCTAACTACCATCGCTAGCGAGAATGGAAAAGAGCAAATTTTCACTTACCTCCCTAATCAAGAAATTTCCGAGACGTATGGATTGAACTGGGGTCTGATTGTTTCTCGCTCTACAGATATTGCTTTTGCTCCCCAAAGACAGTTTCTCTTGACGCTGATTGTGGGAACAGGTTTGGTTGCTTTGTTAGTGGCGGCGATCGCTATTTGGGTCGCGAACCGAGTAACACGTCCAATTTTAAGTGCAACAAACGCGGTGGTCAAAATTGGTCAGGGAGAACTGAATACTCGCATGGAAGTAGAGAGTGGCGATGAACTGGGCTTGTTGGGAGATACCATCAACAACATGGCTGGTCAGCTCAAAGAACTCTTACAGGAAAAAGAACGGGCAACCGAGGAGCAGCGTCAACTTACAGAACAGTTGCAAAATCGAGTGTTAGAACTCTTAGAGGAAGTTGAGCCGATTAATGACGGAGACCTCACCATCCGGGCGACAGTGACAGCCGATGACATCGGTACGATCGCAGACTCTTACAATTTGATGGTTGCTAACTTGCGAGAAATTGTCACTAAAGTGCAAGCCGCAGCCAGCAATGTCGCCGAAACCACAAGCAATAATGAACTTTCGATTCAAACACTCTCACAAGAAGCGTTGCGGCAGGCATCAGAAATTGCCCTAGCGCTCAAGCAGGTGCAAGAGATGGCCCAATCCGCCCGAGGAGTTGCGACCAGTGCTGAAAAAGCTGCAGCCGTAGTACGGCAAGCGACTGAGATGGTGGAAGAAGGCGACGATGCTATCAACCGGACGGTAGAGGGTATTGTGGCAATTCGGGAAACAGTAGCCCAAACACGTCAAAAAGTGAAGCACCTTGGAGAGTCTTCACAAAAGATTTCCACAGTTGTCAACCTGATTAGTGAATTTGCGACTCAAACCAAGATGCTTGCCTTCAATGCTTCCATTGAAGCGACGCGTGCTGGGGAACAAGGGCGAGGTTTTGCCATTGTCGCGGATGAGGTGCGAACACTGGCACAGCAATCGGCAGAGGCGAGTAAGGAAATCGAAAAACTCATCGTAGCCATCCAGGCAGAAACCAATGAGGTTATCACAGCAATGGAAACAGGTACCGAGCAAGTTGTGATGGGAACCAAACTGGTGGATGAAACTCGTCAGAGTCTTAACAAGATTACAGTGGCTTCTGCTGAGGTTAGCCAATTAGTTGGAGAAATCGCTCAAGCCGCGATTCACCAATCACAAGCCTCGGAAACGGTCACTCAAACCATGACAGATGTAGCCCAGATTGCCGACAAAACCTCAAAAGAAGCCACGGTTGTCTCTTCTTCTTTTGAAGAACTCCAACGAGTTGCTAATGCTCTGCAACAGGATGTCGCTCAATTTAAAGTCAGTTAATGGTCTCTACCAAGCTTCTACTTTCAACCTTCTAAGCTTCTAACCTTGTGTTCTTGAAATGGCAGTCAACCCTAATATCCGCGACCACGCTTATCAGTTTTTCATCGAAGAAGTTCCTGAGTTTTTACAGACGATCGAAACTGAGTTACTAACCCTGAAGCAAGAACGCAATAATAACAAAATCCATAGCTTAATGCGAACCTCTCATTCCATTAAGGGGGGAGCGGCTGGTGTAGGGTTAGAAGCGATCGCCACTTTGGCTCACCGCCTGGAAAATATCTTCAAAGCTCTCTATAGCGAAACTGTAGTAATTGATATAGACCTGGAAAGCCAACTGCTTTCTGCTTACGACTGCCTGCGTCTGCCTCTAATGCAGCAGCTCACATCCGGTCAATTGGACGCAGAGCAAGCCTTAGCTACAGCCGAGCCTATCTTCGCTCAGCTTGAAGAACGATTGGTAGATGCCTTAGCCGAGGTTGAAAATTACGACATGCCCACCTCGGCTGAATTGGGGGTCGATATGACCTTGTCGATCTTTGAAGTGGATGTTGCTCAAGGACTTGCTCACCTGAGCGATGTTGTCGCTAACCCGTCGCACCATCATGTGGCGGAAGAATTATGCAAGCAAGCTGAGGTATTTGTCGAACTTGCTGAGATTCTCAATAAGCCGGGATTGGGGGTAATTGCCGAAGCGGCTTTAGCTGCACTCAAGGCTCATCCGGAAAAGGCATTGCAGGTTACACAACTAGCTCTAGAGGACTTTCAAGCCTACCGAAAAGCCTTGCTGGCAGGCAATGCTCCCGAAGCAGGAAACGTCTGTGCAGCTCTGTTGGCACTGACTCACAATCAAGCAAGTGAGTTCTCCATTGAGCAAGAACCTCTGTTTGAAAACCAACTTGAGGCGGTTTTGCGCCAGATCAATCAAGAAGAAGAGTTTATTGATGAGCAACTCGTTTCTTTTGATCCACTACAAAAAGCGATCGCCGAGCTAGAGAGTTTCGCAGTTTCTCCTGAAAATAGTTATAGCAACCCCTCGAATCTCGATACGGATGAATCTGTCTGGTCTGCCCTCCTTGATGGAGAACTGACTGATGAGGATATATCGGTAAGTGCAGATGTTGCAGAAGAACCCTCTTCATGGGAGGAGATGTTGCTCGATGCTGTAGCTATGTCTGAAACCGAGGCAACTGCAGCCAGCTCACTCGTCCGAATTTCCTCGACGCTCAAGGGACTGCAAGATCAGCATCAATTCATACCTACAGATACACCAGAAACTATAGATGTGACGGTTCAATCTGTTGAAACGTCATCCACCGAGAACATCCCCAAACTGGCCCCTCAGAGTTTGCCAGGAACGCAGCAACTTAAGGCCGTCTCGACCACGATTCAGCAAGAAGACATCCCTGTTACATCCAACATAACGGTGAGGGTTGAGGCAGACCGACTCGAACGGATGAATAATCTAGTCAGTGAATCTGCCATCCGTCGCAGTAGTCTTTCCCTGGATAATTCTCAACTCCAGAACTCAGTGCGGGACTTACTACATCGAGCCTCTACCCTTGAGCAAATCGTCGAGCAGTTGCGGAAGGTATCCGACCAGACGTTAGTTCCCGACCATAGCTACGGCAACCCAAGCAGTTCAAATTCAGTCGGTCAATTCCCAGAGCTAGCCAAAACTCAAGCTGATTTTGACGCTTTGGAAATGGATAACTACGGAACGTTGCACTCGTTAATGCAACGGTTCTTAGAAGATATGGTTCAGTTGAAAGAATCCGTTGCTGATATTGGTTTATTTGCGAAGCAATCCGACCAAACCTTAGATCAACTGCGTAAAATGCTCACTCACCTACAGGATGAGTTTGCTTGGGCTCGTATGTTACCTCTGGGTGAAGTCCTCAACCGTTTTCCCCGAATGTTGCGTGATTTATCAACCACCTATAACAAACCTGTCAGTTTGAAGTTAAGTGGTGCAGGGGTACTCGTTGACAAAGCCGTTCTCGAAAAAATTTACGATCCATTGCTACACTTGCTTCGCAATGCGTTCGATCATGGGATCGAATTACCTGAAGAACGGCGTCAACAGGGGAAAGCTGAGCAAGGTGAGATTGAGATCAAAGCTTATCACCAAGGAGGACAGACCATTATCGAAATCAAGGATGATGGTCGAGGTCTAAATTTGGAAGCCATTAGTCATCGAGCATTGGAAAAGGGATTGCTCAGTGTGGAACAACTGGCTACGGTTTCCGAAAACCAGCTCTATGATTTAATTTTCCAACCAGGATTTTCCACAGCGAAGCAGGTTAGCGAACTCTCAGGACGAGGAGTTGGTTTGGATGTGGTGCGAGCCCAGTTGCAAATCCTAAAAGGTGCAATCGCAGTGCAATCTAAACGAGGAGTGGGTACCACTTTTACTATCCGTCTACCACTAACACTAACGAGTGCTAAATTAATTATTGCCTTGGTTGGTTCTAAAGCGATCGCTTTGCCGTCGGACAGCATTGAAGAAATAGTCCTTCCCAAAACCGACCAGCTTAAAAGAAACAAAGCTCAACGATTTTTAAAGTGGCGGGGACAAATTGCCCCCATTTATCGAGTAGATAACCTTATGGACTATGCTTATCCTGTGCCAGAAACGCCTCTAGGTAGAGCATTAGTCACAGAATCCTCTGCCGCTGAGTCAACACCACCGTTGTTAGTCTTCAATCAGGGAAAACAGGCTTTTGCCCTAGAAGTCGATCATTTGGTTACTGAACAAAAACTGGTGATTAAACCCTTTGGAGCGGTGGCTGCACCTCCCAGTTATACTTACGGTTGCACGATTTTGGGAGATGGTAGTCTGATTCCCGTGATTGATGGTGTGAGCTTAGTGGAGTACTCTCTCAGTCAAAATTCACAGACAAGTGCGATCGCAACTTTAGCAGAGCCAGAGCAAAACATCCAGTTGGAGCCTGATCGAGTCATCGCTGTTCATAATTATGCGTCAGTTAATCAGACTCCAGCTTTACTCAATACGGTAACAGCTACTACTATTTTGGTTGTCGATGATGCTGCTTCCTTACGGAAAACTCTAGCAGTCAGCTTGGAAAGAGTGGGGTACCGAGTCTTGCAGGCTGGCGATGGTTGGCAGGCTCTCAAACAGTTACAGTCAAATTCATCAGTGAACCTAGTCATTTGTGATATTGAAATGCCGAATATGAATGGCTTCGATTTTATGAACCATCGTCGCCAAGAACCTCAACTTCAGGAGATTCCTGTCGTAATGCTCACCTCCCGCAGCAGTGAAAAGCACAGACGGTTGGCGATGCACTTAGGTGCTACCGCCTACTTTACCAAACCCTATATCGAACAAAGATTTTTAAAAGCAATCAAAGACATTCTCAATCAAAGCCATCTTGAAAGTATTCCTATAAATGCAACTCTTTGATTAAGCTATTCCACCTCTAGCCTGCTCTTAAATTATTGTTGAAACTCTTGTAGGATGAGTATCCTAACCGTCTCAGATATTGCTTGCTGAATGTGGAACAGCTTATAGCTACCAACATAAAATCCCCCATACTTGAGTTGAGGGATAAACCCAAAAAGTCGTAATATCATGTCCAGCTAATCACTTCGTTTATAGCCTGTCGTTTTCTGTTCATAGTTCATAGAAGGCAATTACCCATGAACCATGAACAGCTTGACAGATATGATAAGTATTCACCTGGACTTGATATAATTCCCTGGAATTAGGTCAAGTCTACTTAATACATCATTTTGGAGTCATGGTAAAATTTGAATTCCAATAAGTTATTGGATGGATCTTTCAAAAAAAAAGTGAAATGTTCCTCAACTTTTTCTGGAAACCTCACTGTAAGCTCTTGAAAAAATTCAATTCCTTGCTTTTGGGCTAGTGTCAGCAACGCATCAAAATCTTCTTTGTGTTTGAAGGTTACACCGAAATGTCGAGGATACATCTGGGGTGACTCATCTATTTTGTCAGGAGCAAGGTGACAAACTAACTGATCGCCAAAAAAATTCAAGGTCACTCTATCTGCATATCGGCGAGCTAACTTGCAACCTAGTTTGTTTATATAAAACTCCTGAGTCTCATCTAGATCTTTACAAGGTATGGCTAAATGAAAAACGTTCTCAGGGCTTCTCATCTTAGTACTCCTTCAAACAGATTCAAGGTATCTGAACGCAGACCAAGCCTTAATGTTTCTAAGCCAATAACATCATCAAATGGAATATTGGCTAAATTTACATTAGCTCCAAATTGCTTGATGAAATAAACCTGTAGTGACTTATTTGGAGCCTCAAATATTAAGTTTTTAAAATTAATTCCAGAATTCACAATTTTTTGGATCAATCCACACTTGATGCTTCCATCTACTGAACAAATCCCGCTCCGTCCGCTTTCTCTAGCTTCTGTAATGACTTTTAGTGCGCCTGCTTCCAAATCTTCGCTGATATATTCAATCCATTTTTCTGGAGCTAATTTTTGGGATTTGTCAGAATCTTTGTAACCTACCTCGCTGAAAACATTAAATTCTTGGGAAAAATCTGATATGTACTTGGCTTTATCCTTATTCGTTAGATTAATGGTGCCATTTGATATTTCTACATATCGACAACTCCATTGCTTAAAGTAGCGGTAGAGCGAATCTAATTTTCTTTGCTGTAATGCTTTTTCAAAAAGAGTGCCTCCAAAATAAAACTCTATACCTTTTGATAAAAGAGAGTCTATTTTTTTTTCAAGCTCTTTTGTGACTAAACAGGTACACCAGCCAAATTTAACTAGATCGATAAATTCACTATGGCTGTCAATAACATCCAAAAAATGTTGTGTAGGAACTCCATTATCTATCAGAATAGACATTCCCTGCTTGCGTGGTTTGGCTTCTCGATGAGGAAGTTGCAAAAATGTACTCGTTCTCTCGATGAGTTTATCCATCTAACTTAACCCCCGGAATTTGTTCAACTGTTTGGTAGATATTTACAATTGCACGGGTCTCATTTATCGAGAATCCCACAAATCAATTACAGCCGGTGAGAGCTATGTCTAGCCAACTAATGTGAACTCATTTTTGCTTAAATTGATGATAATGCACTTATAGACTTTGCCTACACCAAGCTTTGTTCCCCATTCCTTTAGGTATAAGCTGCAAGACAGATATAAGCTTTTCCCTTAAGTTGATTTCAGAATGCTAATTTGTGCCAAATCTAAAACTATCAACGAATGAGTCAAGCTTATAAAAGTTTCTGATCTTACTGATTTTGAGTTAACAGCTAATCAGAAAAGTTTTCATCAATTACTAATAATGCCTCTACGCTTGGGACAGTTATTCATGATTAGAAGCTCCCAGCATTTTATTCATCTCTATAATTTTAACATTTTTTTTAAGGGAGTACCAATAAATTGTTTTTTTTTGTTTTAAAATCAAATATTTTACTAATTTCTTATATAATGCAAAAACCAGAAACTATGAGTGCATCAATAAGCAAAGTGCAAATCGCTTTAGGGCAACCTCATTATTTACAAGCAGTTTGGAATTCGCAATAGGTAAAAGGTGAAGAAGGACATCTATGGCGTGGTGAAAAGGGAAAGGTTTTCTCAATTCCTTTAACTTTTAAACGTTTCCCCTTTTTCCTAGTATTTGAACAAGATGCTGTGAAAATCCAGTTATATCAACAGCTTTATCATCTATAGAAAAAAATAGGTTGGTGAAGATGAAATACTTTTCATTCTTACCAACCTATAAACTTAAATACCATTTTGATGGTTTATCAAAAATGGTTTTTCAAACGCTATACTAGAAACCTTGATAAATTTTCCAAGCTTGCCAAAACATATAAATTGATATTGTTGCCAAAAACGTGCGAAAGATCATACATACTATCGCATCCGGTAGTTTTGGCAGAAAACGAGTACTTAACTGGGCTCCAACTAATCCTCCCCCTCCCAAAAGCAAACCTTGGATATACAAAATGTTTCCTTCCGCAGCATGCCCTACGCAAGCAGATACAGCAGTAGCGACAATAACACCCAAGCTTGTTTGAATAGCTACCTTGATTGGTTCTCCTAAAAGCAACATTTGTAAAGGTACCATAATAGTGCCACCACCCACACCCAACAAGCCGGTCAATACACCCGCAGCACTTCCAGTTCCAAGTAGAGAAATGACTGGATTAAATTTTTGCGTTTGAGAATTTTCCGCCTTGACAGTCAACTGTTTGCGAAAATCTACTAAATAAATACTTGCGATTAGAAAAACTCCAAACAGGAAAAGTAGTAAATAGGGTGGCGTTCGGTTAGCCAAATATACTCCTATTTGAGCAGTTACTAGAGCTGGGAGTCCTAAATAAATGACTCGCTTATAGTCAAAATAACCCATCCGCCAATTTTGTAAGCTACCAGAAATTGAACTAATTGCAATGACTAGGCTACTAGTAGCTATAGCTTGGACAGGTGTATATCCCAATGAAACCAAAATAGAAACTACAACAAAACCACCACCTACCCCTAACAATCCAGCAAGAATTCCAGATAGGAAACCTCCACTTGTTAAAAGGAAAAGAAAGCCAGTAATCATTGGTAAACCCCCTGGTAAAACTGCATCTTTAATAAAAATCAGATGCGCTAAAATAATGCCGATTCAATTTCAAATTGGCTTCTTTCTAGTTTCAGACAATCGCACATATTTAATTTCAGCGCGATGTTATTGTCTCTATGCAGAGAATATATTTGGTAGAAAAAAAACTTTGGTCACTGATGATTGTTCAATTTTAGTTCTCTATAAACTCTAAACAGAAAATATATAAAATGGCAACTAAACAAAAATAAAGGTTCAATAAAGTAAAAATAAATTTTTAATAAAGGATGCTTGAACTCCAGTGTTTATAAGGCTTTTCTATCTTTATTTAATTTTTTTTAGAGAATATTTTATGCAATCTTTAATTAAAAATAATTTTTTAATAAAGTAGCGTCATAGCTTAAAAACAGTCCAAGCAAGCTTATGATGCAAGCTATTTTTTATCTCTATTAAACTCTAACCAAAAAATATTTGCTGGGGCAAAAATATGATAATGAAGGTTCGATGTTAAGGAGGTATTAACTGCCTAGTTAGAGGGGGTATCAAGACGAGTCCGCACAGATGATAATGGACGGCTTGCATCTTCTGACATCTACTTAATGTGTAGGTGTTGCCATTAGAGTAGAGATTGAGTAAGCATAGAGAGAGCAGGCGAAACCGATGGCAGTACAAAGTAGAAACGGTTCCAGCACAGACCCAATGAGTGAAGCGATCGCTACAGCAACTCAAGTGGCTGCTTCTGCGGCTAAAGTGGCTTCGGCAGCCGTACCAGTTGCGGCTGACAGCATTACAGGCACAACTACTGCGGTAGGACAAACCGTTGGCCCTGCGGCTCAGTGATTCGTAGAGCAGGGGACGGAAACGCTAGGTAACAGGGCTCCAAGGCTCTAAGGCTCCAATGGATGCATATTGACGGGTCTTGGTTTCAGGATGAAAGCGAGAGTCAAGAGTTGCCTTGGCGACTGCTATAACTACGGATGCTCCCTATGGTAGAGCATCATCTTTAAACCGCCGAGTTCAGTCGTAAAACCCCAGCGCTCGTAGAACGGCACCATTTCTGGCAGGCAGTACAACCCCAAGTATTCTACGGTTTGCAATTGAGGGTGATCAACAACTAAATCTATTAACTTTTTCCCTAGACCCTGATTTCTATGGGTTGGCTTAACGATAACATCGAAAATAAATGCTCGATAAACAAAATCTGTTAAGACGCGAGTGAAGCCGACAAGATGATCGCACTCATCTACCAAGCCAATAACAATATCTGAAGCAACCAACATCTTAGTAATATCTGGCTGGGTTCGGTTTTGGCTCCAGAATTCGTTTTTGTATAACTGGGCTAGTTCTAAAGTTTGCCTCTCATTCAGTTGTGAGATAATTCGGTAGGGCTCCATCGGGAGTCAGGGAGTATAAAGGTTTTCAAGGCAAGGTTTGAACTCAAAAGCTACTACAGATAGAATACGTCAGCCATTTCGGTATTGAATAGAGGGCAAGCTAGAGAACGTTATCCGTGCCGCAGTTATGCTGAAGAATTGTTACTCAAGACGGTCTTGATACAAACTTTGCAGCAAATTTTCCAACTGATCTTCAGTACAGTACTCAATCAACGCTTCAAATACCTCTAGCAACTTAGCTGCACTGTCTCCTAAAGTTGGGCTTAGTCCCCAGACATCTTGTACCCAGTCTTGGGAACGCTCCTCTTCAAAAATCAAACGCTCCAAGAGCTGCTTTGCTTCTGTTTTAGAGATAGACATAAAAATTAACTGAAGTGAGAGGAAAAAGCTGCTTAGAAAACGGGTTAATACAGCAGCAATTCCAAAGAGTATCATGTCTAGGGTTCAAAAATGAACTCAACTGTTGCAGCGAAAATTGAGATTGGGAAAAAAGCGATCGCAATTCATGAATCTAGACAACTGACGCAAACCCTCAAATTTGTGCAGCTTGGTTATTAAATGAATGGGTAGTCTGAATCAAACGATTGCAGGAAGCCTTTATTTACAATTGCTGGGAGTGAGAACAACAGATAGCTGACGAGTCACGACATGACATTGATCTTGAGTTACCTTGATATTCTCTAACACAGAAGGTTCATACCCTTCTTTTGACGTTTTTACCGAATAAACACCAGGACGTTCAAATGCTCCCCCATAAATCATTTGTCCTGCGGCTGTTACACCGCGCAGCTTAAGTTCTTCTTGAAAGGTACCATCTCTTACAACAATGGTTGCTTCCAGAGGTTCTCCTGTTTGAGCATCCGATACAGTTACAGTGATAGCGGGTTCGATACTGGGAGTGCAAGGACTCATGCGGTTAGTCTCACTGGTATTTAGAGTAGGCATCAGAGCCATCCAGATGGCAGACATTGCTCCGACAGATGCGCTCCAATTCATCACCCGTTCCTCTACTAGGCTTCAACCCTACCCCAAAAGACTCTCACTTTAAAGATGCAGTTCCCAGTATTGTTGTTCAGTTCACAACTCATACCGAGTTGCGTTCAAAGATAGTACTTGAGACTGACGCACAGACGCTCCGGACGCTCCGGACGCTCCAGAAAATGAATATGCTACGTATGAATGCAACTTGGTATCAGCAGCCAGATCAGCCTTAGTAGAACTTGAATTATACAAAAGAACTACCCGCATAAAGATTAGCGACCTCAGCATTTCGCTGTAAGGCTACGGCACGACGAACAGCAGCATCTGCATTCACCAATCCACTACCAAAGGTATTATCTCGACCCGTTGTTCCCAAATCCATCGCCGTTTCGACAAGAATTTGACGAACTTGCGCTGCGGTTAGGGTAGGATTAACACTCCAAACGAGTGAGGCGATTCCTGCCAAGTTAGGATTAGCCGCCGAGGTTCCTGTAAAGAAGTTCATATTCCCGAATTTGTCCATTGCTGGTGAATCGGTAGCGGCAACAAGTGTTAAATCAGCACCGCGATTGGAGTAGCTAGCAAGATCGACAGCAGTCGCATTGGTCATATTATTGACTGTTGCAGTACCTGTTCGCTGGAGTGCGCCTACAGACATCACATTATTGTAAGTGCTTTGCAGTTTGGCAACGCCATTGACATCTTGACCGATAGTATTTAAATCACCTGTAGCACCACCATTACCAGCTGCGATCGCAAAAATCGCATTCTCAGAGTTATCCTTAATTAACTGTTCGAGTTGGGCTTGCGTACCACCACTCGTTAACCAATAATTACTCTGAACACCCCCTTGAAAAACCACCTTCATATTGTTGGCTTTTGCGTAACTAATGGCGTCTTTAATGGCTTGCTGTAAAGAGACGCCATAATAGACATCCGTTACATACACACTGCTGTTCCAGTTAATCCCAGCAATTCCTGAGCTGTTGTTGGCAGTAGAGGAAAGAATACTAATTGCAGAATGTCCGTGTCCATAATTCCTGTAGTTGTCATCATCACTCGGATCGGTAAGCAAGCGATTAGAATTAATATCAACAATTCCACCACTTGCATCGACTGCTGTCAAAATTCCCGTATCTAGAGAGACTAGCAAAACATTACTGGCTCCCTGAGTAAAGCGCCATGCACTTGGTACATCAGATACGGCAAGATTCCACTGAGAACTAAAGAAAGTATCGTTCGGACGAACCTGTAACTCTAAAGTTGTCCCATCTGCAAAACGGAGGTACTCAATTCCTTGAAAGTAGATTTCTCGACCATCAGAAAGGGTAATGTAGTCACAAGCTGTACCCCCATAAATTGCTTGGTTCGTTGTTGAACCCAACAAAGGATTAAACGTACCCAAGCTTAATCCGTTAATACTCGTAATGTTAGAGCTGTTGATACTCGAAAAACTTAAATCAAGAGTATCAGTTCCACCCCGTCCTAGGAAAATAGAACCTGTTCCTAGTCCAGGTGAATATTCAAACGTATCAGCGGCAAAAGTACCATTAATCCGGCTATTAGTCAGAATCTTGATCGATTGAGTATTAGAGACGGCATCTTGACCACTGCTTGTGGTCGCGACTAAACGGAATTGATAATCACCTGCTGTTAAGGTAGAAGCGCTAGCAAGGTTAATCAAACTATTGGATAAACTAACTCCATTTCCCAATTCAAAAGTCGAAACAAGGCTACCATTACTTAAAGCTTCTAAGCGAATATTTAACGGAGACGCTACATTTTGATAGTTATAGCTAAGGCGTATCGCCCCTCCCTGAAACACAGTATTTGCTGTGTTATCACCAGACGCATCCACTAGACTAAAGCTAGTAAATGGAGAACTCAAAGCACTGATACTACTCGGTGGGATTGGAGGGTTTGTGCTAGTTTGTTCAGTTAAAGGTGGGTTGGCTGTGCTGCTGAGGCTGAGGTTATAGGTAGTACTCCCACTATACTGAGAGACCTGAACGTAGTAAGTACCAGGGCGTATTGCCGAAACGTTGATTGATTCTGCCAACGTCCCTAATTGGGAAGAATCTCCAATGAGGATGCCATGACTGTTAAAGAGTTGTAAATTGGCATCCGCACTGAGACCATCCAGTACTATATTTAAGTTGCCTGGAGTATTCAGATTGAATCGGTAGGAGTCATAGAGGTCAGTGCTGCTAACAGCATTACTCAATGTACGATTGCCATTTAAAGTGCCGAGGTTCAATGCTTGACCGAAACCATTCCCAGCATCTAAAACAAATTCACTAGAGCTGTTGCCAGAGCTAGAGGTACCCGAAGGAGGAACAAAACTCGATTTAAAGCACTTATGATAGTGCCCAATAGGGTCTTCTAACCCCATTCTTGAAGTGTATAGGTCTAGCGATGGATTGAGTGAGTCAGTGCGACCAGACCCGAAAGAACTTGCACTTGATCCGTGGGAATATTTTTTAATTAACATTAGACCTAGACCAGGTAGTGATGCAGTTAGCGCATAGGAAAACAGCAGCGTCACCCCACCCCCTCTGGCAGGATGATAGGTGGCAAAAGCCTAAAGAGCTAACCCTTATGATGAAGTTTTTGTATTTCGTAAAGCCAAGTTTTATAACAGCAGTCACCACAGAGAATATATTCTATTTGTGACATGAGTTTGCTCGGGCTGTCGTTAAAATCGGATTAGCTTCATCAACTCTTTTATTCTCTCAGGAGAATCTTTGAATAAGCTTTAAAATACTGTATCTTGCTATACAAGCCTTTACAGATTAAGTAAAGCCTAACTGGAGATTGTTGATGCCAAAAAGTGGGCTTTTTGTCGGAATGGTCACGTTAGACCTCATCTACCTATCTGCGAAGCTTCCCAGCCCTAACCAAAAACTGGTTGCTTCTGACTATACGGTGGCAGCGGGTGGACCGGCAACCAATGCAGCTGTAACCTTTAGTTACCTTGGCGATCACTCAACCCTGATGGGAGTTGTTGGCACTCACCCGATTACACACCTAATTCGAGGAGATTTAGAAAATCATAGGGTAAAGGTGGCTGATCTTAACCCCAGCCATGCAGAACCACCGCCAGTTTCTTCTATCATCATTACCCAAGCAACTGGCGATCGCGCCGTCATCTCCCTGAATGCCACGAAAATTCAGATGGGGAAAGAGCAACTCCAGTCTGACTTTAACTTAGAGGTTGATGTTGTACTGATTGACGGTCATCAAATGGAAGTTGGATATGCGATCGCTCAGTTAGCCAAAAATCAGAATATTCCTGTAGTCATTGATGGTGGCAGTTGGAAACCTGGATTTGAGAAAATTTTACCGTTTGTTGATTATGCCATTTGCTCAGCTAATTTTTATCCTCCAGGTTGCACTAACAGCACAGAAGTGATTGATTATTTGAGTAATATTGGTATTCCTCATATTGCCATTACCCAAGGCGAAAAACCCATTCAATACCTCAGTCTTGGTGTATCCGGTCAAATTTCAGTACCGTCAATTCATGCTGTCGATACCCTTGGGGCCGGTGATGTTTTTCACGGTGCCTTCTGTCACTCCATTCTGCGGCGAAACTTGACAGAAGCCTTAGTAGAGGCGACAACGATTGCCTCTCGTTCCTGTCAATATTTTGGGACTCGTCGCTGGATGCACCTGGATTCCGATGAGAATAAGGTTCGGACTCCTACCTCCTAACCAGTACTCCCTGACTCTGTCTCAAGACATTGCTGAAATTTCATCAACTATCTTCATCCGCCCTCGGTAAAAGGCATGAAGTAGTCTATCAATTGAGGCTCTCTCTTCTTCAGTCATTGAGTCTTCTAATAGGGCAGCCATTAACCCATATCGGTCAGCCAAGGTAATCTTTCCAGAGATGCTGACTTGAGCAAATAAATCAGAGATAGCGCCAGGTAGGAGGCGAACTGGTGCAAACATGAGACAGAGTTGAAATCTATATTTCTATTATGATTTTTTTTCCTCACAAGAGAGTGATTTGGGCATCCATTCTTTTGTGAGCATAGCCTGATTTTAAGGTGAGTTATGCACCTTTCTTGTGTGAAATAAATCTTGATTTATGGTGATATAAATTGGTGGTCGGTAGTGATACAAAGCCTGTTAGTTTGTGAGCCTTGTCACATAAAAATCTAGTTATTATTGCTTAAGGCTTTGGGCGTATACTTTTAGTCTGTTTGTTTTTTAAACAGAAAAAATCAGCTTAGAGATGGATGAACTCTTAGGTTTTGCGTCTTATCGCCCATTGTGTCTTTTATCTATTCAAATATCTGCACCTTTATTAATTCTATTATTAACGCTTGTAAAGATTGAATTTTTTTAAATATAAAGGCAAATAGACTCTATCTCTGAGATTGATCAAAAGATAAATAATATATCTCAATCCTTGGTAAAACATAGAGATGGTAGTTAATAAATCTCTACCATCCCTCACAAAATCAAAAATAAGTTGATCAAGGTTTAAATCAACATCAGTCAATCAAAGCCAGGAGCGAGTTATCTGGTCTAGTTGGGCAACATCCTCTTGAGTTAAATCCCAACCCAAAGCACCAGCATTTTGTTGAGCTTGCTGTGCTGTTTTTGCACCGGGAATAGGAACGACACCTTGGGCAACTAGCCAATTAAGGGCAACCTGAGCAGGAGTGCGATTATATTTTTCTCCAAGCTGACGCAGGAGATTGAGGACAGGCGCAATTTTTTCCAAGCCACTTTTGCTAAAGCGGGGGTCTAGGCGTCGTGCACCACTGGGTTCAACATATTGCTCTGCTGTGTACTTACCCGTCAATAGCCCTTGAGCCAAAGGACTGTAGGCAAGGATCGTTACGCCCAACTGACGTGCCGTATCCAAGATGCCATTGCTTTCAATTTTTCTTCCTAGCAAAGAGTACTGCACCTGATTAACTGCCAGGGGAACACCTCGTGCTGCTAAGTATCCATGAGCTTCTCGCATCTGGTCGGCAGAATAGTTACTCACACCAACAGCCGCAATTCTACCCCGCTTGACTTCATCGGCAAGGGCGTTCATCAACGTCTCTTGGCTCATCAAGAAAGCGAACGGCATGTGAACCTGGTACAGTTCGACGTGCTCAACCTGTAATCGCTTCAAGCTTTCTGTTAAAGCGTCAGAGACGGATTGAGCGGTAAATCGCCAAGGGAGGGGAAAGTATTTGGTTGCAATTTGTGTAGGACGCCCTAACTCCTTCATAAACCGTCCTAAAAGTTTCTCCGATTCTCCTAATCCATAAACCTCAGCAGTATCAAAAAAGCTGATGCCTGTATCTAAGGTTGCTTCAAAGGCTTCTCGTACCTGTGTTACCCCGTAGTCTCTGCCGTAGTTCCAAAACAACTGATCACCCCATGCCCAAGTACCAATGCCCAAAGCAGTAACAGTTGGGCCATTTTGACCTAAGTTAGTAGTCTGCATGATTCACTTTCCTTTATTTACATTTGTTTATATTTTTTCAGTCTATCCTTGCAGACAGTTACGACAGCAATAACAATGGTGGCAGGATATATCTCCTTCGACAGATAGAGAACGAAATAATAAAAGACGAAAGGCGATAAGCGATCGCCTAAAAAAAAGCTATGACAAGCAGTGATTTCTCTGATTCTTCCCCTCCCGAACTCATGGCACCGGGCAAAACACGACCCAAAATTAACCTAGTGACCATGTTCCGACTCGGTCTGTTTCAAATGGGATTGGGTATTCTCACGGTTCTAACCGTAGGTGTACTCAATCGAGTCATGATTACTGAGCTGGCTATCCCAGCCGCTGTTACATCCATAGTCCTGGCAATTTCTCAATTTGTTGCTCCAGTACGAGTTTGGTTTGGGCAGATGTCTGACGCCAAACCTCTGTTTGGTCAGCATCGCACGGGTTATGTCTGGATTGGAGCGGCTTTATTTACCCTAATCTTGTCTTTATCTGTGCAGGTTGTTTGGCAATTGGGGGAGCTGGCGCAAACTTCTGGAAGCTGGACATGGACAACCCCAATGATTGGCTGGACTGCTCTTCTGGCTTTACTGTTAGCTCTTTATGGCCTAGCTCTTAGTCTGAGTTCCACTCCCTTCTTTGCGTTGTTGGTCGATATTTCTGATGAGGACAATCGAGGTCAAC
>CBKWLJ010000068.1:0-25228 GCA_966675205.1 uncultured bacterium | reverse complement strand
TCGAATCCCTCCTAGCCCGTTCACAAAAGGCGAAAGAAATTATTTCTTTTGCCTTTTTTGTTGTCGATTGCCAAATATTTTGACAAGGCGACAAATAATTAGTCAATCAATAGCACGACTCACGGCATCTAGTGCCTGAGAAAGGGACTGCAAAAGGAGTTGTTGAGCGGATTGCAAAAAGAAATGATCGCCAGGAAACATCTGTAGAACAAAAGAATTATTCGTTTGCTCTCGCCAAGCTTCCAATTCATCGCAACTGGCTTCTGAATCTTGTAACCCTCCAAAAACAGTGATGGGACATTCTAGCCGAGGTTCTGGGGTGTAAGCGTAAGTTTCAACAACGCTGAAATCAGCTCGCAGTGCAGGAAGGAACAGTTGCATCAGTTCAGCATTCTCTAAAACTGCTGGGGGCGTGCCGTTGAGGTGGCGTAGTTCTTCTACAAAAGCCGATTCGGGCAAGTCATGAATGGGTGGATCAGAATCAGGAATTTGAGGAGCACGGTGACCAGAAACAAATAGATGTACTGGACTCAAGTTGTAATCTCTGCGGAGTAGGCGAGTCAGTTCAAAGCTAACTAATGCCCCCATACTGTGACCAAAAAAAACGAAGGGTTTGTTTAGGAACGGCAAGAGGGTGCTGGCAAGATTGTGTACTAGAGGCTCTATGTGGGTAAATGGAGGCTCCATCAACCTTGTTCCTCGACCGGGGAGTTCGATCGCACAAACTTCGACGCTTTGAGGTAGACTATCTGACCAAGTACGAAAGATTGCAGCCCCACCTCCAGCATAGTGAAAGCAAAATAAGCGCAGTTTTGCCTGAGGATTAGGTTTCCAACAGGTAATCCACTGGTTAAAAGTCAGGGGAGTTTTGATCATTGACTTACCAATAGGGGTCAGAGGAAGAAGATTTTACAATCGGTGCTTTAGCACAAGATTATTGATAAGGTTACACGGCTTTAGCATCATAGTCAGGCACGATGTCTTCTACATCGCGTAATAAGGGAAAGGCACAGCCAAGCAAGCCAACACTTAACATACCCAAAGCACAGAGTACATACAAAAGTGCCATCCCAGCACCGGGACTAGTACCGAATATTCCACCGAAAATCGCTGCAAGATTGCCTTCCGGCTTCATTGCGGGTTCAAAAATGTAATCGGCTAGAGGACCTGCTAGCAATCGCCCCATCGCAGGAGAAAAGCCAGCTATTAGGGTATGGGTAGCTAAAACCTTACCTTGCAAATCTGGCTCAACTTTAGTCAACCAAATTGCTCGATCAGAGCTAGAGATGAGTGGGAAATTGAACGATGAGCAAAATTGGGCAGGAATCCAGATCAACGGGATTTGAGCTAACCCAAAGATAATCTTACTGAAGCCAGCGCCTACCATTCCCAATAATAAGCCGTATATCCGGCGTTTGTGACCCCCCCAAACACTCAAAAGCAGCCCTCCAGTTACGCCACCTACTCCCGCCGCTGCTTGCAAGGTTGCCAATACCTCCGCATTGCTATCGGTACGGGCTAAAATCATCGGTGAATAAAGGGAATCACCAATATCGTGAGCGAACCAAAATAACGAAGAGAATAACAGGAGTGCTAACAAGCTTTTGCGGGCGAAAATATAACGAAAGCCGAAGGCAAGTTCTGGGAAGATGCCAGCACGACTTTGGCGTCCTGCTTCACTCATCGCCGGTTGCGGGATGTGTACGGCAAAGATTGTACTAATTCCAACCATAAAGCTGGTTAGGTCGATTAGTAAAATACCTGTAAAGCCGATGACAGAATAAAGAACACCGGCCAAAGCAGGGCCGATAATTTCAGACCCGTAAGAGAGGATCGAGCCCATGCTAATAGCACGAGTATAGTGCTGCTTGGGTACGAGCATGGGGATCGAAACACTGTATGCTAGGGTTTGAACTTGACCGCAAAGTCCGTTGAGGATGGCGACTAAGTAGATATGCCAAATTTGTAGGCTGCCTGCAAGATGGAGCAGTAACATTGCGATCGTAGACAACCCAGCAACGGTGTCACCTAGTATAATCAGACGCTTGCGGTGGGAGCGATCGACAATTACCCCAGCAAACGGAGCGATGAAGACACTCGTTGCGAAATAAAAAAAACCAATCAAGGCTAATGCCGTTGCTGAGTGGGTTAGTTCCCAAGCCCAGAGCGTAATAGCAAAGACGGTCATCCGGGTGCCGATAGTTGAAACCATCTGACCGAGCCAGATGATAGTAAAAGTACGCACTGCGAAAACTGTGTTTTAAGGTTTAAAGTTATTCAAAATCTTGAATTCCCAATTGTGCTCAATTGTGCTAGAGCAACAACTGACGGAGTTCTTCAAGGATGAGTTGGGTACCAATAGGGCCGTTTAATCCATTCCACAGATAGTAGGTAACGAAGTATACACGACCCTCTTGGCTTGCTTTCAGGGTTTGTGCGATCGCATTTTTGCTCCATTCTTGCTTGACGTTTTTCATTTGGTTTTCGATCACATTTTCCCGAAGAAAATTGGGGTCAATGTTATGTCCCATCACAAAGATTGTGTCGGCAGCATTTAAAGCAGGTAGTAACTCTAAGGAGATGTTAATGGATTGAAAGAACTTTTTCTGTTCCGGTAAAGAGACCAGTTGAAAACCCAGATCTGCCAACAGTGAGCCGATGTAACTGTCACGTTCAAATACAGCAATATTTTCATTCAACTGGTTCCCTCCTACTAGGAGGATTTTTGGATGAGCTTTAACAGCAGGTGCTAGTTCTATACGGGCTGCTGCAAGGCGCTGGTCGTTTTCAAGAATCAGTTGCTTGGCTTTTTCTGTTAACCCCAGCGCTTTGCCAATCTCCTGAATGCTGTACTTCCAATAATCTTTTTGAGTGCGGTTCCCCCAAAGTATGGTAGGAGCAATTTGAGATAGTAGAGCGTAGTTACTCTGATTTCCTCCGGTTTCTCCCACAATTAAGTCGGGTTGAAGCCGAGATAGTCCCTCTAATGAGGGCTTATCGCTAGCCCCCAGATTCACTGGATTGTTTTTCATCCAGCTACCTAAATAAGGAATTTGCTGGCTGGGGTTATCAAAATATTCCCCACTGTATAGGGAAAAGTAATCCGCATAACCAACTAACTGCATATCTAGTGACAGCAGTAGATCTAACGAATGAGGCCCCAAAGCAACAACTCTTTGGGGTTTTCCGCAAACTTGGGTTTCGCCAGCATCATGCTTAACCAAGCGGCAGTCGGATGAATTGGACGACAAGGTTAGGTTAGCTATACTACCCCTTGTTGTCTGCTCAAAAACATTACTGCTACAGGCGGCGATTAAAACAGTGGTGAGCATTCCTAGCATGACTAGCTTGATAGGTCGGCTCACCGAAAAAGATGCCAAAACGCGAACAACGGGTGCCAAAATTCTCCCACTAATTTGCGTTAAGAATGTTCTTAAAGTTGAGAACTGATGCACAATAAAAACAAATTGGCTTAGTTTCACACAGTCCCCTCTCTTAATTGAACACTGGCAAAAATGTTATTAAAAATCCCATCCAACTGTTCCTATTACGGTCAAGGGTGCGCCAGGGTAAATTCCAGCTCTGCCGTATTGAGCCGCTTCAAAGTACTCAATATTAAATAGGTTATTAACATTGAGAGCAGCTCGAAAACCGTTCCTTTTGTAATAGATAGCAGCATCGGTACGCAAATAACTGGGTAACTCAAACGAGTTTTCTAAATCCCCTTGGCGGTCTCCGACATAGCGTAATCCTACACCAAAGCCTAACCCTTTTAGGCTCCCTTTTTGAACTTCATAGGTCGTCCACAAACTGGCGCTATTTTTGGGGACATTAATCAGTCGATTACCTATGTCATATTCATTGTCTTGGGTAATCTCAGCATCGGTGTGAGCATAGGAGGCGATTATTTTCCATCCGGGCAAAATTTCACCGGCTACGTCTAACTCGATTCCTCGACTCCGTTGCTCCCCAGTCTGAATTGAAGCAAAAGGATTGTTGGGATCGGGTGTGAGTACATTTGAGCGGGTTAACTCATAAAACGCTAAGGTTGAGGAAAGCCTTCCCTCCAAGAATTCGGTTTTAACACCCACTTCATACTGAGTCCCTCGCTCTGGTTCTGCAACTGCACCACTGGCGAGAATAGTCCCTGGTGTCGCTGGGTTAAATGAGCGGCTGAAGCTGGCATAAAGGGAGACCGATTGAATGGGTTGATAGACAATGCCAACTCGCGGACTAAATGCCTCGTCTTGTTGTTCGTTAGTAGTTCCAGCAACCAAGTCTTCCTGCTTTTGATTGACGATATCGAAGCGTCCACCCAAAACTAGTTTGAGGTTCTCCAGCAGTGAGATTTGATCTTGAACATAAAAGCCAAACGATTGGGAGCTTTCATCGGAAATAATGTCAAAGATGGTATCTCCGGGCACTCGCCCGTAGACCGGATTAAAGATATCAATAGGATCAAGCGCTGCTAGGAATATATTGCGGGAAACGCTTTGGCGATCAAAGTTAAACCCAAACACGACTTGGTGTTGGATGCTACCTGTCTGGAATTTCCCTAAGATATTGGTATCGAGAGCATAAGCGCGTCTGTCATCGGGCTCTTTGGTTGCCGCATACAGTTGATTGAACGTGCGGTTATCATCGTCTAGACCCTGAGGAAAAGCGAATTGAGAGTCTAAGCTTTGAAATGCGGCTTTGAATGTGTTACGAACTGACCAATTTTCACTAAAGCGATGCTCAAATCGAGTGCCAACTCGAAGTGACTCCATATCCCGATAGTTAAACTCTGGGTCGCCAAGGAAGCGATCGCGCGGCAGTTCACCCAGAGGATTAAATAGTACAGTACCTATTGCGGGTAAACCAGGGACTTCGGGGTATCGCCTATCCTGATAATCGCCCTCCACAGTAAATGTAGTATTCTCACCAATCCGAAAGGTTAAAACTGGTGCAATCTGGTAGCGCTCGATTTCACTAAAATCAATAAAAGTATCTGACCTCTGAGCTGAGGCAGTTAAACGGTAAAGTACTGTTTCACTGTCATTGAGCGGTCCGGTGAGGTCGATCGTACCCCCATACAGGTTATAGTTGCCAATCCTGCCTTCTATAGAGTAGAAAGGGTCTGCTAATGGCTGTTTGGTTACGAGATTGACCAATCCTCCCAGTTCACCTTGACCGTAAAGAACGGAAGCTGGTCCCTTGATAACTTCTATACGCTCAATGTTTGCCAGCTCGTTTCCTGATACAGCATTGGTCGGGTCTCTCAACCCGTCTCTATAAATGTTGTTTGTGCTTGAATCAAAGCCTCGGATGAGAAACCCTGTAGCAACATTGAGAGATGAAAGGGTTTGTTGTACCCCTGACACATTTTCCAGCGCTTCTTCTACTCTCTGGACTTGTCGGTCTTCAATCACCTGTTGGGGAACAACTTGAATAGATTGAGGGATGTCGCGCAATAAAGCATCTGTCTTAGTTGCCGTTGTAGCTCTATTAACCTCATATGCTTCTGTGTCTGTTTCTGCTTCAGTCGTAGCGACAAATTCAAACTCCTCCTCCACTTGAGGTGCTTCAGTCGTTGTTCCCGATTCATCTGTTGGTGTACTGGGAGTCGGTGAGCCTGTCTGTCCCTCCGGTTGACCTGGGGGGGGTTCTGATGCTGTAGTTGCGGGAGTACTAATGCCGAGAACCAAGCCTTGAGGGCTGGGAATGACTTCAGCGTTGGGTAAGGATTGAGAGCCTATCACCGTGACTCGAATACTGTTGGTCGTTAGAGATGTCACTGTAACAGACGTGATCCCTTCAATGGGATTATCGGAGCGGAACTCTCGACCCTCCGGTAAGTTCAACTGAGCATTGTTCACGTCAATCAGCAATGTCTGGTTATTGCTGGTCGTGAAGACTTGAGGCGATACGCCTGAAGCCGTTCTCAAAATCACCTCTAGACCGTTAGCGGTCGGGTTGAGTTGCACGTCCGTTACTTGTATGACATCGGCACGCACAGGCATCGCTACCAAAGCAGTAGCTAGACCTGTGAGCCACAGGCCTGGGAGTAATGGCTGTAGTTTCAATCCGGTCTCCTCACACTGAATTGATGCACTCGAGTTGCAGACAGCACTCTTGTGCTTTATTGAAAAGTATTTTCACTAGATGAACAAAAAAATTACACTAGTTGACGATTCGCTGTCAAGGGAGTAAAAAAAATCTTTGTTGATAATCTATGTCAACTTTTTAGTAAAATATGCCTGTCAGATTTCCAACTTGAGCCAAGGCAACTGTTTGATAAGCTTGTGGCGCTGTTGTGGGTGACTTTCTGTAGAAAAAGCATCTTAACCCAGCACGAGGCGTATTTGCTCACAAATGCTGGTAGGCTCTGTCTACTAGCAATTCTGTCTGACTGTAGCGATCGCAAAATTTTTTGAGGAGAATTTTCATTTATGACTTGCAAATAGCAAAAGATATGTAATAAGCTTGTCAACACTATCAACAATCACTCCTATTAAGTTGAAGAGAGTGAGGGTTGACAACTACAAGGGAAGCGTGTTCTAAAAAGAGCAAGGCACCCTTGCCAAGGGAGCAAAGCCGTCCTATAAAGTAAACGCGCCTTCTGGACTTATGCTTTCTCCTTATTGCAAAAAATTCCTATCGTTCAAGACACTCAACTTCAAAAGGGAAGACAGTGGGGCATCGGCAAAGCCGATCGCAACTCAGTTGTTCTAGTGCAGATAAGCAGCGTCTGACGTTTCAGTCGCACAATTCAAGAATGGTTCATTGTCATGGAAACTCTCAAAGTGATGGATACTCTCAAAGCAACCCTAACTGACTTAGGAATTCCCGAAGAGATGATTCATCAAGACGCATTACTCCGCGAAGATTTGCAGCTTGACTCTACTGAAACAGTAGAACTAGCTTTAGCACTCAAGCGTAGGTTAGGAGTCAGTGTAAAACTTGAAGGGCGGAAGGATATAACACTCGCTCAACTGTGCGATCGCGTTGAGACAGCGATATCTGCTACTTCTGAGGGAATTCAGGACAAATCAGCATCGGGTGTCTGAAAATGATAGTTCTCGAACAGGAGCAAATCACTGAGTTGAAGAAGGCAGAAGTACCGAGGCAGAAGGCAGAAGGTTTCCAGAATAAGATTTTTGCTCCTCTTGAAGGGGAGTCAGTGAAGTTTTTTCAGCCGGGGCTTGATACCCTTTTTCCTTTCAGCCCTGGGCGAAGGACGAAAGCATTCCTTTTACCTCCTGCCTTCTGCCCTCTGCCTCGTTTAGTCAAAGGAATTGGCATCGATATCACACCCATTCCTAAAATTGCCAGAATCATCGACCGATGCGATCGCGAAACACTCAATTCCTTATTCACTCTCAACGAGATAAACTACTGCCAATCCACTAGCTATCCCCACCAATTTTATGCGCTATGCTTTGCCACCAAAGAAGCCGTGGGAAAAGCGCTAGGAACTGGATTAGCTGGCATTGATTGGAATGAAATTGAAGCTAACCTCGCTAATGACAAATTCACCATTCGCCTACACGGAAAAGCTAGAACTCAAGCAAAAAAACGCGATGTACGAGACTGGTTAGCGACCTGGTTGTATTGGGATAACCATATATTTGTTCACATCCTCGCTCACTAAACCAATTTAAAAGTTGAATTTCCCAGGATACCGTAACTTCTTCCTGGCAAAATCCAAAATCTAAAATCCAAAATCTAAAATCCAAAATCGGAACATGGACAGTATCGCTGAACAGTTGCCCGATAGTTTCAACGTTGCTGCGTACTTCTTAGAAAGCAATTTAGCTTCAGAACGTAGCGAAAAAGCCGTCTTTTACCATCAGGGTAATATCTACACCTACGCTCAAGTCAACCGCCTCGTCCGGCGCACAGCAAGATTGCTGTCTGAACTCGGTTTAGAACGAGAAAACCGGGTGGCGATTCTATTACCCGATACCCCAGAGTTTGTCTTTGCCTTTTGGGGCGCTATTTGGCTAGGTGCTGTACCAGTTCCGATTAATACAGCTTGTACGATTGACGACATTCAGTACATTCTGCAAGATTCACGCGCCAAAATCTTGCTCACTACTCAGGAATGGCAAGAAAAACTAAGTCCTATCCAATCTCAATTCTTGCGTCATGTTCTGCTAGCTGATGGGGAAAATTCATTCACATCCCTGCTAACCCAACAGGATGAACAACTCCCTCACGTTGAAACCTCTCGCGACGAACCCGCGTTTTGGCTTTACACCTCTGGCAGTACAGGACGCCCGAAAGGTGCAATTCACCTGCATCGCAGCATGGTAGTTTGTGCTCAACACTATGCTAAAACCACACTTGGCTTGCACGGTGATGACATCACCTATTCCGTTGCCAAGATGCCCTTTGCCTATGGTTTAGGGAATACTTTATATATGCCAATGGCAGTAGGTGCCGCCGCCATTCTATCCGATGCCAGCAATGCCTTTGATATCATCAACGATATCCAACAATATCAACCCACAATTCTGTTTGGCATACCCAGCGTTTATGCAGGCATCCTCGCCATTCAAGACATCGCGCCCTTAGATACATCCTCCCTGCGTTTGTGCGTATCCGCCGCCGAACAACTGCCTAAGCCTATCTGGCAAAAATGGCGGGAAACTTACAACCAGGAAATTTGCGAAGGAATTGGCACCACCGAATTTTTGCACATATTCCTCTCCAACCGAATCGGAGAATGCAAACCAGGCAGTTCCGGTCGTCCCGTTCCCGGTTACGATGTGCGAATTATTAATGAAAACGGCATTCCTTGTCCTCCTGGCGAGATTGGCGACTTGCAAGTAAGCGGCGAAAGCTTAATGCTAGGGTACTGGAACCGACTGAGAGAAACCCGAAAAGCCATTTACGGCAACGCAATGCGAACTGGAGATAAGTATCTGTGCGATGCTGACGGCTACTTTTGGTTTATGGGACGCAAGGACGATTTATTCAAAGTAAATGGTCAATGGATATCACCTTTAGAAATTGAAGATATTTTGCACCAGCATCCAGAGATTCTTGAAGTTGCAGTAGTACCTGACTCTGAACAAGGCGAACAGTTAACTCAAATTGTCGCTTATGTCAGTCTCAGACCCGGACACAAACCCTCGCGACAACTAGAGGACAATATTCGTAAATTTGCTAAACAGAAACTCCCTCATTTCAAAGCCCCAAAAATCATTCACTTCGTCGAAAATCTCCCCCGTACTTCCACAGGCAAAATTCATCGCAAATCACTAAATCCATTATTGGCGGATGTAAACAACAACCTTTCAGCCTTAAACGAAAAATCATCCGTTACTCCATAAAAAAACACATATCAGGTCATAAAACATCCCGTTGTCACGCCCGTTGATTAGTTGTCAATCACTAACCAGAGCAAACTAATGGTCATAGAATTAAAAGCTGCAATCAAGTACAATGAAACCTTTATAGCTGGAAGAAAAGAACCTATCGCTATCTTGAATAACTTCTTGCAAAAAGGAATGTTTTCTAATTACGTCCTATATGAAGGAAGAAATGAAATTCGGATTGCTGGCAATGAATTAGCAAAAGTATCGATCACTCAGGATTGTGTATCACTCAAGGGCATCGACAAAACTCACTCTGAATCAGTTAGCGACCCTTTGAAGCAAGTAGAAGAATTACTGAATTCTTTACCCATCGAAAATTGGACGGCTTATGGGTATGTAGCATTTGATATCGCTCGATTTTACTCGTCTTATGCCAAAGCCATTCAGCAGCCAATTCTCTATTTCTTGATTCCTGAAACTGAACTACGCTTTACAGAAGAAGGAGTCTATATCAGAAGTACTAAGTCATTAGAACAAGTCCGAAATGTAGTAGAAATTGACAGTCAAATCCCCAATTACGTACCAGCCCCCCTAGCTGTGGATTGCAGCGATCGCGAAAATTACCAAAATCGCATCAAGGCGTTAATCGACGCAATTCAAAGCTCCAAGCTGCACAAAGCCATTATTTCCCGCTCCATGAAAATCAAGGGCGATTTAGACGTTCTCGGAACCTATGTTGTCGGAGCGGAAGCCAACAATGCAGCACGTTCGTATTGCCTCAATATAGACAAAGTCCGTGCCGTTGGCTTTAGTCCCGAAATTCTCATGGAAGTCGATGAAAGTGGATTTGTCTTAACCAATCCCCTAGCAGGAACTCGACCTCGTGGAGAAAGTGTAGAAGAAGATACACATCTCAACGATGAACTGTTCACGGATGCCAAAGAAGTAAAAGAACACGCACTCTCCATTTGGTTAGCACAAAGCGAAATTGCCTCACTTTGTTTACCCGGAACCGTCCAAGTTTTTAACTTCATGGAGGTCAAAAAATATCGGTGTGTGCAACACCTATCCTCTCGCGTTGGCGGTCAACTCAAGCCAGGAAATACTCTATGGGATGCGTTAAAGGTATTATTCCCAGGAATTACGGTTTCTGGGATTGAGAAAGAACAAGCTCTCGAATGGATTGACCGCTTAGAAGACGAACCCAGAGGAATTTATGCCGGTGGCATCGGTTGGGTCGATAGTAGGGGCATGGCAGATTTAGCGATCGCAATTCGCTCCGTTTACCAATATGGTGACTCGATTTACTTAAATGCCGGAGCAGGTATCGTCGCTGAATCCGTACCGGAAAACGAATATATCGAGTCAGTCAACAAAATGAACACCATGTTAACCAATGTGGTGCTCAAACCTGCTGAGACATGAACGCACTACCAGACCCTAAACAAGTCAATCACGGGATTGAAATCGTAGAAACAACGCACATTCAAGCACTCATAGAACAATCAGGGGAGCAGTTTGAAATGGAGTGTTTCACCGCAACAGAACGCAACACACCCCCATTAGGTGCAAAACGAATCGAATACCTCGCAGGTCGATTTGCCGCCAAAACAGCAATACTCAAAGCCCTCGGCATCGAAAACAACCCAAACATTTCCCAGCTTGACATTGAAATTCAACGACTTCCCAGCGGTGAACCATCAGTCACACTGCATGGCAAATGTCAAGCAATAGCAGCAAAACTCGGTATTACGCAGTGGTTACTCAGCATTAGCCACACCCCATCCTATGCTGCCGCGAGTGCGATCGCTCTTAAGGGAAATGCGCGGAGTGAGATCGCCACTCAAGAATAAACCCTCTCCAAAAACCCCATAACAACAACTCTGCGTTCCTCCGCACCCTCCTCTGCGTTCCTCTGCGTTAAAAAAAGCCAATCATGAATTCTCCAGTCGGTATTCGCTCACTCGCGCTCAGCTTTCCCCGCAACATTCGCACCAACAATTATTGGCGCGAAAAATCTCCTGAATTAGTGGCTCGAAACAAACCCAGACGAGCAAGAATATCTAGATCCACCGAACCCACCAACAGCAACAATGGACTCGATATCTGGTCGCAAGAAGTAGCCCCCTATCTACCCGATCCATTCCGAGGCAGTATCGAACGGCGAGTCCTAGCCCCCAATGAGTCATCACTGATACTCGAATACCAGGCAGCAAAAGAAGCTCTCGACGCGGCACAACTTGCCCCTGAAGAGGTTGATTTAGCGATCGTTGCCTCACTCTTCCCCGAACACATCGGCCCCGGCACTGCCGCTTACCTCGCCCGCCAACTCCAACTGAACTGCCCCGCCTGGAATCTCGAATCCACCTGTTCGAGTGCGATCGTTGCCCTTCAAAACGCCTGTGCGCTGGTGAAAACGCAACAATACCGCAACGTGCTAGTCGTTGTCTCCCATATTGGCTCTAATTCAGTAGACGAAGAAGATACGCTCTCTTGGTCGATAGGCGACGGTGCGGGAGCATTTGTAGTGACTTCACTCAAACCCAATCAGGGAATCTTGGGAACTAAAATCGTTCCTACTGTTGCTACCTGTGATGCCTACTCCTACGAACTGATAACAGACACCGAGGGCAACCCTCGAATCCGTACCCGAACGGGTGAGAATGCAACTATGCTGGCCGAAACGGCTGTGGATTGCGTCCGGACTTGCTGCGAAGGCGCTGCTGCTGCTGCTGGCGTGACTTTTGAACAAATCAACTTTTTTGCCTTCAATACTCCGACTGCTTGGTATGCCAGTGTTTGTACGAGAGCACTAGGAATCGATCCGGAGCGCACCATTAACCTCTACCCTCGATATGCCAACATCGGGCCGGTATTTCCCATTGCTAACTTGTACCACGCCGCACAAGCAGGCAAAATTCGCGAAAACGACCTCGTTCTCGTTTACACCAATGGTGCAGCAGCTACAGCAGCAGCAATGGTAATGCGCTGGGGCGATGTAGCACTCGGTTCAGTCCCTGTTTCTCCAGTTAGTGTTACTCCGGAACAAGAGAGAATTCATCTAGCGATAACAGCAGAACAAGTATCTACTGGGGCAACAAGTCTCCTTTCCAGAGAACAACTCCTCGCTGCAAAACCAGAGGAACGGCGGCAGATGCTAGAAAATTACCTTCTGGAATCTTTAGCTAATTCGCTACAGCTTCCCATAAACGAGTTCAACTCTCAGCAGTCGCTTGCCACATTACTGGATTCTTTGATGGCGATCGTTCTCAGAAGTCGAATCGAAACTGATTTACAGGTGCAAGTACCAATGGAGAAGTTTTTTGGTGAAACTACCGTGACTCATCTGGCAGAACTTTTGCTTAATCAATTAGCCTTAGCGAATTTAATTTCATCAGACTCGATTGCGGACGCTTATCAAGGGGAAGAACGGGAAGTATTGAGTTTCTAACGCAAATACAACAGCTCAAATTTTTATATCAGAAAGTACATCAATAACTGACTATAGCCCTTGTTCATGAAGCTAATTTTCCTGCTACTTGCGACACGTTTCGATCCCCCCCAACCCCCCATAAAAAGGGGGGAGCAAGATTAGAGCTGTTGCAAACGTTTGGAAAAATGGTACTACTTCTGACTCCTGACTCCTGACTCCTACTTGAAACATGGATTTGCATTCACTTTTAACTAATCTCTCTAACAAAGGCATAAAACTTGCTGTTAATGAAGATTCACTCTTGGTTGATGCGCCTAAGGGAGTGATGACACCAGAACTGCGTGACTCGCTTACCGAGCATAAGGCAGAGATTCTGTTGATGCTGCGCCAATATGATGCGGGGACGAGTTCTGCTGTTTTGCCTACTATTGTGCCAGCGCCAGAACAGCGCTATGAACCGTTTCCTCTCACGGATATGCAGCACGCCTTCTGGGTGGGTCGCAGTGGGGCGATAGAACTGGGCGGTGTATCCAATCACGGTTACTACGAGATTGAGGGGAATAATTTAAACCTGGAACGCTTGAACTGGGCGCTGCAAGAATTAGTGAAACGTCACGATATGTTGCGGGCTGTGGTGTTACCGGATGGTCAGCAGCAGATTTTGGAGCAGGTACCTGCTTACCCGTTTGAGATTTTGGATCTGAGAGGACAAGAGGAGGCATTTGTCAAGGCTCAGTTAGAGGCGATTCGGGAGGAAATGTCTCATCAAGTATTACCCTCTGACCGATGGCCTTTGTTTGATTTTCGCGCAACCTGTTTGGATGGTGGGCGTGTTCGGCTACATATCAGTTATGACTTACTGGTATTTGATGCTTGGAGTCTGTTCCGTTTGTTTGAAGAGTGGTTTCAACTGTATCAAAATCCTGAAGTTGCTTTGCCACCGCTTGAACTTTCATTTCGGGATTATGCTTTGGCAGAGCAAGGTTTGCGGGAAACGGAATTGTATGTGCGATCGCAAAATTATTGGTTAAGTCGCATCGATTCTCTTCCCCCAGCCCCAGATTTACCTTTAGCTAAGAGTCCCCATCAGCTAAAACAGCATCGTGTCAAGCGATATGAGGGAGGCATTGATCGCACTCATTGGCAGCAGTTGAAGCAGCGTGCCGCCAAAGCGGGTTTGACTCCCTCTGGAGTCTTGCTGGCTGCTTTTGCTGAAATTATGACACTTTGGAGCAAAAATCCCCAATTTACCCTCAATCTTGCTCTATTTAACCGCCTGCCTCTACATCCCCAAGTCAACGACATTTTGGGAGACTTTACCTCTGTTACCCTCCTGGCAGTGGATAACTCGGAAGCTGAGACATTTGGTAAACGTGCCGTCCGCCTTCAGAAACAACTGTGGCAGGATTTAGAACACCGCTACTTCAGTGGAGTGCGCGTAACGCGAGAACTGTCCCGTAGGAAGAGGGCAGCCCCTAATGCCATGCCTGTAATTTTCACTAGTACTTTGGGCTTTGGTTCTTTGGGACAGGAAACCCGCACTTTCAGTCATTTCGGTGAGTTAGTCTACGGCATCAGCCAAGCCTCTCAGGCATGGATGGATATTCAAGTCTGGGAGGAAAAAGGTACGCTGACGTTTAACTGGGATGTGGTTGCAGAACTCTTCCCTGAAGGCTTGATTGAGGATATGTTTGAGGCATATTGCCGCTTCCTCCAACAGCTAGCCACCTCCGAGTCAGCTTGGGTTGAGACGAGGCGAAATCTAATACCTCCTGCTCAACTGGCGCAACGGGATGCTATTAATGCTACTGAAGCATCTATTTCCGACGAACTCCTCCATACTTTATTTACCGCGCAAGTACAAGCTAGAGGAAATGAGCTTGCGATTATTTCGTCTGAGCGTAATTTAACTTATCAGGAATTATGCGATCGCTCCACTCAGCTTGGTCATCGGTTGCGGAAGTTGGGAGCAACTCCTAACCAATTGGTAGCCGTAGTCATGGCAAAAGGATGGGAGCAAATTGTTGCTGTTATGGGTATTTTAGCTGCTGGTGCTGCCTACGTTCCCATCGATCCAAACCTGCCTCAAGAGCGCTTTTCATACCTGCTAGAAAATAGCCAAGCTGACATCGTTCTTACCCAATCTTGTCTAGATAAAAAACTTTCTTGGACAGAAGGGATTGTGCGGCTGTGCGTAGACATTCAAGACTTTGCCGAGGAGAGTAAAGAGCCATTACAACCAGTCCAAACACCAGATGATTTAGCGTATGTCATCTACACTTCTGGTTCAACAGGGCTACCCAAAGGGGTGATGGTTACTCATCGCAACGTTGTTAATGTCGTTGTCCACACGAATCAGCGTTTTAATGTTACTTCTCAAGACCGAATTTTAGCTCTTACCGCTCTCAATCACGACTTATCTGTTTATGACATTTTCGGACTTCTGAGTGCTGGCGGAACGATTGTTATGCCCGATGCTTCTGCTGTTAAAGACCCCAGCCATTGGGCCCAATTAATGCTACGCGAACGAGTAACGCTGTGGAATTCAGTCCCCGCAATGATGGAGATGTTGGTGGACTATGCAGAGAGTAATTCGGTAGCGCTACCTTCAACAAGAAAGGCAGAAGGCAGAGGGCAGAGGGTAGAAGTTTCGCCTTCGGCAGTTAGCGAAGCGAGACGAAGTCTAGGCACAAGCTTTATTGCGACTGAAAAGGAGCAAGAGTCCGAGTCCCCACAACTTTCAAGTGGCTTATATTCAGGTGGAACCAAATCCTCATCTGAATACTCCCTTCTCCCTTCTGCCTCCTGCCCTCTGCCTTCGTTAAGCTTGCGTTTGGCAATTATGGGTGGAGATTGGCTCCCAGTTTCCCTTCCCAATCGGCTTAAAGCTTTAGTTCCAGAAGTCCACATTCTCAGTATTGGTGGCCCTACGGAAACGACGATTTGGAATATTGGTTATCTGATAGAAAAAGTTGACCCAAATTGGAAGAGTATCCCTTACGGTCAGCCGATGGCTAATGCAAAATACTACATTTTGAATGAAGCTTTAGAAGATTGTCCCGTTTGGGTTCCTGGTGAAATGTACTGCGCGGGAGTGCAATTAGCTAAAGGCTACTGGCGCGATGAAGAAAAAACCAATGCTAAATTCATCACTCATCCTCGCACAGGCGATCGCCTTTACCGTACAGGAGATTTAGGGCGGTATCTTCCTAACGGCAATATTGAGTTTTTGGGACGGGTAGATTTCCAAATCAAGATACGAGGACATCGCATCGAAGCTGGAGACATTGAGGCGGCGTTGATGCAACATCCAGCAGTGCGATCGGCAGTAATTACCACAATTGGTGAAGAACACAGTAAACAACAATTGGTAGCCTACATCGTTCTTGAAGAGAAACTGACTCCTACTATTGAGGAACTTAGCGAGTTTCTCAAAAAGAAGCTGCCAGATTATATGGTGCCATCAGCTTTTATATTCTTGGATGCTCTACCACTTTCAGCAAATGGTAAAGTAGACCGCCGTTCGCTTCCTACCCAAGAAAGTCTTCTCCAGAAAGTAGAAGTTGCTTATGTAGGCCCCCAGACGGATATTGAGCAAATTATTGCTAGTGTCTGGCAAGAACTGCTGGGAGTAGAAAAAGTGGGAGTTAATGATAATTTCTTTGACCTCGGTGGCAATTCATTACTTCTGACAAAAACTTACAGCGAATTCAAAAAGAGGCTACCCAATGAAGTAAAATCTTTTTCATTAATCGACTTATTTAATTACTCAACAATCAAGTCTTTAAGCCAGCACTTAGCTCAAAACGGACAAATCAATGCCTTCCCCCCCCAGGTTGCCGAATTAGAGCAGAAATTAAACCAAGGAAAAGAGCGTTTAAAACAACGTTTCAATAAATCAAGATTGGCTAGTCGTTAAAACCAGTTAATTTGAAACATAAAAAAAAAGATTATCCAATCCGAGAGAGCTATCATGACTATTGAACAAAATGGATTAGAAATTGCCGTTATAGGAATTTCCGGGCGTTTCCCCGGTAGTGGTGCAGTTGATGAGTTTTGGGAAAATTTGAAAAATGGAGTGGAGTTAATTTCAGTTTTTCCAGATTCTCATACAAAAGAATTAGAAGTAAAATCTAACGGTTCAAGACAGCCTATCAAAGCAGGTGCTGTACTGGATGATGTAGAAAAGTTTGATGCCTCATTCTTTGGTTTCAATCCTAGAGAAGCGGAAGTGATGGACCCGCAACACCGCCTCTTTTTAGAGTGTGCCTGGGAAGCTCTAGAAAATGCTGGCTATGACTCCGAACGGGAAGAAAGACCGATAGGAGTTTATGCTGGGGTGGGGATGAGTACTTACTTACTCTATAACCTTTCTCCAAACCAGCAATTGATGGAGTCGGCAGGATTTCTGCAAACCTTGATTGGTGTTGATAAAGATTATGTGCCTACTCGTGTCTCCTACAAATTAAATCTCAAAGGTCCCAGTATCAGCGTAGGAACAGCTTGTTCGAGTTCATTAGTTGCCGTTCATTTAGCTTGTCAAAGTTTGCTAAGTGGTGAATGCGACATGGCTTTGGCGGCTGGTGTTTCTGTTAAAGTTCCCCAAAATGAACTAACTCTATCTCCCGAAGGAATCATTTCTCCTGATGGACATTGTAAAGCGTTTGATGCTAAGGCAAACGGCACCATTGGTGGTAATGGAATTGGTGTTGTTGTTTTAAAGCGGCTAGAAGATGCTTTAGCGGATGGGGATTATATTTATGCAGTTATTAAAGGTTCAGCTATTAATAATGATGGTGCTTTAAAAGTTGGCTACACAGCCCCCAGTGAGGAGGGTCAAGTTAGAGTTATTCGCTCAGCTCAAGTGATGGCTGAAGTGGAGCCAGAAACTATTACTTATATGGAAACCCACGGAACTGGAACTCCCTTGGGCGACCCAATTGAAATTGCGGCAATGACACGGGCGTTTCGTGCCAGTACTGATAAAAAAGGCTACTGTGCAATTGGTTCGGTGAAAACCAATGTTGGGCATTTAGATGCGGCGGCTGGAATTGCAGGTTTAATCAAGACCATTCTGGCACTCCACCACAAATTACTGCCCCCCAGCCTCAATTTTGAAACGCCCAATCCTCAGATTGATTTTGAAAATAGTCCGTTTTATGTAAGTACCGAGCTTTCTGAGTGGAAAGCTAACGGTACTCCCCGCCGTGCAGGAGTGAGTTCCTTCGGCTTTGGCGGCACAAATGTTCACGTAATTTTAGAAGAAGCTCCTGCTGTATCCAAGGTTGTAGGGGCAGTGTCCCCATCCCTACCCCAAGAACAGGGGAGAAAATCTCATCTGTTGGTGATTTCTGCTAAAACCCGTTCGGCCTTAGAAAAAGCAACCACTAATCTGGCACATCACTTAAAGCAGCACCCAGATTTCAACTTAGCTGATGTCGCTTACACACTTCAAGTCGGTCGCAGGGCGTTTGAGCATCGCCGGATGGTTGTAGTACAAGATGTTGATGATGCAGTAAAAGCCCTAGAATCAGGGAATCCGCAACGAGTTTTTAGCCAATTTCAGGAATCGTGCGATCGCTCCATTGTGTTCATGTTTACTGGACAGGGAGCGCAATATGTCAATATGGCGCGGGAACTGTATCAGAGCGAACCGACGTTTCGGGAAGAATGCGATCGCTGTTTTGCCTTACTCCAACCTCATCTCAACATTGATTTGCGTTCCTGTTTGTATCCAACACCAGAAGACGTGGAACAGGCAGCAGAACAACTCAAGCAAACGGCGATTACCCAACCTGCACTTTTTGCGATCGAGTATGCCCTCGCTAAATTGTGGATGTCCTGGGGAGTGCAACCCCAAGCCATGATCGGGCACAGCATCGGGGAATATGTTGCAGCTTGTCTTGCTGGTGTTTTCTCTTTAGAGGATGCTTTGGCATTAGTCGCCACTCGTGGACAGTTGATGCAGCAAATGCCTGCCGGAGCAATGCTTTCGGTGAATCTATCCGCTGACGAAATACAACCCTTCTTAGGTGAAAAACTCTCTCTCGCGGCAAGTAACGCACCCTCTTTAAGCGTGGTTTCGGGTTCAGTGGAAGCTGTAGAACAACTCGAATGTCAATTAGAGGCGAAGGAAATAGTCTATCGCCGCCTGCATACTTCCCATGCTTTTCATTCCCAAATGATGAACCCGATTGTCGGGACTTTCACCGAGCATCTTAAAACCGTCAAGCTAAATCCTCCCCAAATTCCCTTTATTTCCAACGTCACCGGCACTTGGATTACAGCAGCAGAGGCAACAGACTGCAATTACTGGGCACGGCACCTGCGCCAAGGTGTACGTTTTGCAGAAGGCATTGCTGAGTTATTGAAGGATTCGCGAGTATTTTTCCTTGAAGTTGGGCCAGGGCGGACATTGAGTACCCTTGCTAAACAGCAGGCATCTGGACGAATTGTACTGTCTTCGCTGCCTCATCCCAAGGATGAACAGTCCGATGTGGCAAGTGTAATGAATGCTTTAGGCCAGCTCTGGTTAGCGGGGGTTCAGGTAGATTGGCTGGGATTTTATGCTAATGAAAAACGCGATCGCATCCCCTTACCAACCTATCCCTTTGAACGCCAGCGCTATTGGATCGACCCACCACAACAGATTAATGGACACCTCAAGCAAAAACCAACAACTCCCCTACTTTGGTCATCTCTAGTAGAAGCGGCAAGAATACAGTCACGACAGGGTATCGAAGCATTTGACGCTCCGAGTTATTTAACAAAACAACAGTCCTTAGAGCAGTTGTGCGTTGCTTACATCAACCTGACTCTGAGGCGTTTAGGTGCTTTTGCCAATCCTGAAGAACGTTATTCTGAGCAAGCATTATACGAGCAACTTTCAATTCAGCCACAGCACCAGCCATTGCTGTCCAGATGGCTGCAAATTTTAGTCAAGCAGGGTCAGTTAGAACAACATGGCGACACGTTCACTAATCTTTCCCAGTTATCAAAAGAAACGTTTGAGACTCTACTAGAAAAAGCTAAAACACAGTTTGCCACTACACCCCAATGGTTAGCGTTTATTCAATCTTGTGGGGAGAATTTAGCTGCCGCACTTTTGGGTAAAAAACAACACTTAGAGATACTCTTTCCAAAAGGGTCTCTAGATCACCTAGAACAATTTTTTAAAGACGCTCCTTTATTTGATTATTACAGCGTTATTTTGCAGAAAATTCTGCAACAGATAACACAGTCCTTGGAAAAGGATGTGAATCTTAGAATTTTGGAAGTAGGAGCGGGAACTGGCGTGGCTACTTCATGGCTACTGCCTGTACTGCCCCCAGAACAAACTACCTATACGTTTACCGATACGAATTCTTATTCCTTAGAACGGGCTAAACAAAAGTTTGACAAATATCCATTTGTTGAATATCGCTTGTTGGATATCGAGAAAAACCCTAAAAATCAGGGCTATGAACCTCATAGTTTTGATGCAGTAGTAGCTCGAAACGTACTGCACTCCACCCAGAATATAAGAGAAGCGCTGCACCATACCCAATGTTTGTTAGCTCCGGGAGGAATCTTGCTACTTTGGGAGTTGACAGCTCCTGAATCGATGGTTTTTGAATTGGTTTTTAGCCCGATCGCACGGTCTTTTGCTGATGAAGACCTGCGTCAAAATTATCCATTTTTATCAAAATCGCAATGGCAGCAAGAATTACAAAACCAGGAGTTTGCTGAGGTAGAAACTTTGCCTGAACATCAGGCATCAGAAGAACATATTTTTATCGCTCGTACTGCTTCGACAAAAGCACAAATCTCTCAAGCGTTTACAAAATTGCGCTTGTCACCAGAGTTACAGACAACGGTTGAACCCCTACAGCTTGCATCCAGCAAAAAACCTGACATTGCCGATTGGTTCTATGCTCCAAGCTGGAAACAATCAACACTGCCTCAGCTATTACAACAGACAGATTTGGCAGCTCAAAAGTCGCGTTGGTTGGTGTTTATTGATGAATGGGGTTTAGGCGAGCAAATAGTCAAACGGCTCGAACAAGAACATCAGGAAGTACTCAAAGTAAAAGTCGGGGAAACGTTTGCTCAAATTAGCGAAGGGATTTACACCATTAATCCCCAACAACCTCAGGACTACGATGCTTTACTTGCAGAATTGATTAGCCGCAACCAAATCCCCCAAATCATTGCTCACTTGTGGGGTGTGACGCCAAATGTTCCCCACACAGAATTCATTGGCACTACTCAATCGGAAACTGAGTTTTTTGAGAAATCTCAGGCGCGGGGTTTCTATAGCTTACTCTACTTAGCTCAAGCGATCGGCAATCACAACCTGACTGATGCGATTCAAATCGGCGTTGTCTCCAACAATCTGTACGAGGTGACTGGATCAGAAGTCCTCATCCCAGAGAAAGCAACGGTATTAGGTGCGGTGAGGGTGATTCCTTTAGAGTATCCCCAGATTAGCTGCCGCAGCATTGATATTGTGCTTCCTGAATCAGAAAGTGTTCAGCAGCAACAACTGCTCAATCAGTTGATAGCAGAATTAAGCATATCCTCATCGAATTCAGTAGTTGCTTACCGTGGTAAGCATCGATGGGTGCAAACCTTTGAGCCTGTACGACTGGAAGCTAAGTCTGAGCAGATACCTCAATTGCGCCACGGTGGAGTTTATTTAATCACTGGTGGTTTAGGTGGCATTGGCTTGGTTATGGCAGAGCATTTGGCCCGAACAGTACAAGCTAAATTAATCCTAATCGGACGTTCGGAGTTTCCCAATCGAAACCAGTGGGAACAATGGTTAACGACTCACGAACAGCGCAACCCCATCAGTGAAAAAATTCACCAATTAAAAGCTCTAGAAGCGCTGGGTGCAGAGGTGTTGGTAGCCAGTGCCGATGTGAGTAATCCAGTACAAATGCAAGCAGTAGTGAATCAAGCCTACGAACAATTTGGGCAAATTCATGGAATTATTCATGCTGCGGGGCTTGCCATTCCAGGGAAGATGCAGCTTAGAAAGCCGGAAATAATCGAATCAGTTTTGGCTCCTAAAGTTCAAGGCGTTTTGGTTCTAGAAGCTATCTTTAAAGCTAAGCCGCTGGACTTCTTTATACTTTTCTCATCCATTAGTTCAATCTCCGGTGGATATGCAGTGGACTATGTTGCGGCAAGTACATTTTTAGATGCTTACGCTCACTGCCGAGCCTCGAAAAATGATTCGCTCACAGTTACGATTAACTGGGATAACTGGCAACAAGTGGGAATGGCACTCCAAGCCACCGTACCAGATGAACTTAAGCAATTTTATGAAGAGAGCCAGAAAAACAGCATTGCCCCCAACGAAGGAATAGATGCCTTCAACCGGATTCTTAGTTATCCACTGCCTCAGATTGTTGTTTCAGGACGAGAGCTGCAAACGGCGATTAAGCAGCACCATTCTTCCAAAAATTTAGAAAGTAACGCTGCCACCCGTTCCACTCAGCAAGCCTATCCCCGTCCTAACCTAGACAAGGCTTACATTGCTCCCCGTAATCAAGTTGAGGACACAATAGCCACCATCTGGCAAAACCTTTTGGGTATTGAGAAAGTGGGTGTCCACGATGATTTTTTTGAGCTGGGAGGGCATTCCCTGTTAGCGACTCAATTCATCTCTCGGATACGTAAAACGTTACAAGTAGAGCTGCCTTTGAGCAGCATTTTTGAAGCACCGACTGTAGCTAAAATCTCGGATTATCTTGAGAAGCATTATTTAAAAAATCAAGAATTTAGCACTCCTGCAAGTGTTGGATTAGATGACCGCGAGGAGGGAGAAATATGAAAACTATTGATGAAATTTTATCGGACTTTCAGCAGCTCGATGTGAAGCTCTGGATTAATGAGGGCAAATTGCGTTATAGCGCTCCTAAGGGGACATTAACACCCGATTTGCTAACTCAGCTTCGAGAGCGAAAAACAGAAATAATCAAGTTTTTACAAAAAACTGATAGTAATTCAAGTTCTATGGGTGAGACGATTGTACCTGTCTCACGAGACATGAACTTACCCTTATCTTTTGCCCAGCAAAGAATGTGGTTTCTCAACCAAATAGAGGGTGAAAATGCAGCTTACCACTTGGCTGGAACCATTAAAATCACTGGTGCGCTTCAAGTAGACGTTCTAGAGCAAAGTTTTAGGGAAATCATTCAGCGCCACGAAGCCTTGCGAACTACCTTTAAGAACTTTGATGGTCAACCCATCCAGGTTATTTCACCAACCGTAACCTTTAAACTGCCACTGGTAGATTTGCGAGGAATACCCAAAGCAGAGCGGGAGGCTGAAGCACAACGTCTGGTTATCGAGGAAGCTCAACGCTTATTTGACCTAGTACAAGGACCGTTATTGCGGGTAACCCTACTGCAATTGGGAGATGCAGAACATCTGCTGCTGCTCGTGATGCACCATATTGTTTCAGATGGGTGGTCGATTGGCAGGGTGCTTTTCCACGAGTTGAATCAACTGTACCAAGCCTTCTCTCAAGGGCAAGCTTCACCATTACCTGAATTACCCATCCAATATGCCGACTTCGCGGTATGGCAGAGGCAGTACTTGCAGGGAGAAGTACTCGATCAAGAGTTGTCCTACTGGAAGCAGCAACTTGATGGCGCTCCTACATTGTTACAGCTTCCCACTGATCGTCCGCGATCGCCAGTTCAAACCTTCCGAGGTGCAACTCAATTATTTATACTGCCCAATACGCTCACCGAGGCACTTAAAGCTTTAAGTCAGCAGACACAGTCCACTCTCTTCATGACACTGCTGGCAGCATTCAACACCTTACTCTATCGCTATACAGGGGCTGATGATATTCTGGTGGGTTCGCCCATTGCTAACCGCAACTATGCCGAAATTGAGTCGCTGATTGGATGTTTTGTCAACACCCTGGCCCTGCGTACAGACTTATCGGGTAATCCCAGCTTTCGGGACTTGTTAAAGCGGGTGAGGGAAATCACCTTAAACGCTTATGCACACCAGAATTTGCCCTTTGAAAAGCTACTGGAAGAATTGCAAGTCGCACGACACTTGAGCCACTCGCCGTTGTTCCAGGTGATGTTTATTTTGCAAAATATTCCAACAACGAACTTGGAGCTTCCTGGTCTAAACTGGAGTCCATCAGAAAGAGTTGATACCAAAACTTCACAGTTTGATTTAACCCTTGATCTGATAGAGACACCATCCGGGTTAGCAGGCAGAATAGAGTACAATACCGACTTGTTCGATGACTCGACAATAACGCGGATGTCGGGTCATTTCCAGACCTTATTAGAAGGAATCGTCACCAATTCCGACCAGCGCCTGTGTGATTTACCCCTGTTAAGTGCAGCCGAACAGCATCAATTGTGGGTGGAGTGGAACAATACTCAGGCAGATTATTCAAAACAGGCTTGCATTCACCACCTATTGGAAGCCCAAGTGGAGCAAAGCCCTGATGCTGTAGCTGTGGTGTTTGAGGATGAACAGCTCACCTATCGAGAACTCAACCAACGAGCCAATCAACTGGCACACTACCTGAAAACACTGGGCGTCAAACCCGAAGTCTTAGTAGGGATTTGCGTTGAGCGCTCAATCGAGATGTTAGTCGGGCTTTTAGGTATCCTCAAAGCGGGTGGAGCGTATGTTCCCCTAGACCCTGCCTACCCTCAAGAGCGCCTTGCCTTGATGGTTTCAGATGCTCAAATACCTGTCTTACTGACTCAACAGCAGTTGCTCGCAAAGCTACCCGAACATCAGGCACAAGTCGTGTGCTTGGATAGCGATTGGCACAGCATCAGCCAACACAGCCAAGATAACCCGACTAGCCACACCACACCAGAAAACCTGGCTTACGTCATCTACACCTCAGGTTCCACAGGAAAACCCAAAGGAGTGCAAATTCCTCATGGTGCTGTAGTTAACTTCTTAGCTTCCATGCAGCGCCAGCCAGGATTAACACAGACTGAAGTACTCCTAGCTGTAACCTCTATCTCGTTCGATATTGCTGCCTTAGAACTGTACCTACCCTTAATTACCGGTGCCCGTGTGGCATTAGTCAGTCGGGAAGTTGCCAGCGATGGCAAACAGCTTCTTGAGCAACTTACAACTTCCGGTGCCACAGTGATGCAAGCGACTCCAGCCACTTGGCAGATGTTGTTAGCAACTGGATGGCAAGGTAGTCCTCAGTTAAAAATCCTCTGTGGGGGTGAAGCCTTACCCCGCGACTTAGCCGAGCAGTTACTGGCAAGAAGTGCTGCTGTCTGGAACCTGTACGGGCCGACAGAAACTACGATTTGGTCTACTGTGTGTCAGGTAGAAGCAGCCAAACTCGTCAAGGCTACAGTACCGATTGGACGACCGATCGCTAATACTCAAGTGTATCTGCTTGACCAGTTTGGGCAACCCGTACCGATTGGTATTCCAGGTGAGTTGCACATCGGTGGTGCAGGACTGGCACGAGGCTATCTCAATCGCCCGG
>CBKWLJ010000067.1:0-25293 GCA_966675205.1 uncultured bacterium | reverse complement strand
AAATCATGATTGTAACGCCAGCGATCGCTAACCTGATTCGAGAAGGGAAAGTGGCGCAAATTTACTCCGCTATCCAAACGGGATCGAAAATGGGAATGCAAACGATGGAACAAGCGTTAGCTCATTTAGTTAAAGCAGGTGTTATCAGCTTTGAGGTAGCAGCATCTAAGAGTTCCAAGCCTGAAGAAATGCAGCGTATCCTTGCTGGTGCCGGAGGGATGGGTAACATTCCTGCTGCCAAGGTAGGTACTAAGGTAGCGCGCTAAATTCTCCTTTTCAACAGATGAGTTGTTTGGGGGCTAAAAGTCCCCAAAGTCGTCCGACATTTTAAGAATTGAAGTAATTGCAAAACTGACCAAGCCTTGGCTTATTAACTTAGAGGACTTACGCATCAATTACATAATTTCGAGTATTTTAACACCAGCAGATTTCTACCCCCCATTGAAAAAGGGTGAATTCTGTGTAAGTCTACTCACCCAATACTTTCCCTGTTATCTAGATATAAACTATGCCTACCTTCATTGCTGAGGTTCGGGACTTAAGAGGCAACGCCAAACGAGAAAAAGTCGAAGCTGCTTCTCCGGAACAAGCCCGTGCCATCCTTCAAAATCGCTATGCTTCTGTTGGCTCTGTTAAGAAAGCTTTTAACTTTGACTTTGATTTCGAGGAACTGAATGCCAAATTTAGTACCCTCACGATCAAAGATAGAGCTGTCTTTTCACGCCAATTTGCAGCTATGGTTAACGCTGGTGTGGCTATGGTGCGATGCCTTGGCGTTTTATCAGAGCAGTGCCCTAATCCTAAGCTGAAACGGGCACTCATTCAGATTAGTGGTGAAGTGCAACAGGGCACCAGTCTCTCTGACTCTATGCGTAAACACCCCGATTGCTTTGATGCTCTATACATCAGTATGGTACAAGCGGGAGAGGTTGGTGGTGTTCTTGACGAAGTTCTCAACCGCTTAGCCAAACTTCTTGAGGATATGGCACGGCTGAAAAACCAAGTCAAATCAGCTATGGCTTACCCCACAGTTGTCGGAGTTTTAGCGATTATTATCTTTTTTGGGATGACTGTTTTCCTCATCCCAGTCTTTGCGGCGATTTTTGATGAGCTACAGGTAGAACTGCCAGCTATCACTCAATTTATGGTTAATTTGAGCAATCTGCTCAGAAGCTGGCAAATTATCATTCCGATCACCATTATTATCGCTATCGTCGTTGCCTTTAGGTGGTACTATAAAACGCCAATTGGTCGCGTACAAATCGATGGTTTTTTATTGAAAATGCCGCTATTTGGCGATTTAAATCAAAAATCAGCGGTTGCGCGTTTTTGCCGGATTTTTGGAACCTTAACTCGTTCAGGTGTACCCATCCTTAATTCCTTGGATATTGTCCGAGATACGTCAGGAAACCAGGTGATCGCCAACGCAATAGAATCAGCGAAGCTCGAAATTCAGCAGGGTGGGATGATCAGCCTTGCCTTGCAAAGAGAAGGTGTCTTTCCCATGCTCGCAATTCAGATGATCAGTATCGGTGAAGAGACAGGAGAATTAGATTCTATGATGATGAAAGTCGCTGATTTTTATGAAGATGAGGTGGAGCAAGCGGTTAAAGCGCTCACGAGTCTTATAGAACCCATAATGATGGTTCTTCTCGCTGGAATGGTGGCAGTAATTTTGCTGTCTATGTATCTTCCTCTGTTCAAGCTATACGATGCTCTGGGTTAACAGTCAAAGCGCTCAGCAGGAAGAGGAGAACATTCTTACGTTACCAAATTACTAAATGGTTTTTACCACAGAGGGTTAACAACGTAGCTTCACAGGCTTGAGGTCGTTGTTAACCTCTACTTTTTTACACCAATCCTCCTGTTTAGTCTCGCTAAACTGTTAATAACATTAGAGTAATTGCTGTCACTAGAATCATAAAAAATGCCTGTTAAACAATCTGATTACGAAGCTAGTTTGGCTGAGTATAGCCATCATGAGGGAGCAATCGCGCTGCTCAAGAAATATCGACCTTACTTGGAATTGATTCCTAGTATGCGCCGACCGGATGAAAGTTTGATTACGATTCCCCTACCGATTGTGCGGATTCGCAACCCCAAACAAAGACTAGGAGAAAACAATATGGGATTTACAGCATTAGCAGGAGCTGTTTGCCTACCCTGCGATGTCGCTATTTTGATGTGTGATCCAGAATGGAAAATCAAAATGGGAGTTGAGATTTTCGTATTTATACATCGCCCCGAAGAAGATTTTTCTCAACTCCTCAGTCGCTGGCGTCAGACACAAGTAATGCTAGACAAGGATTATGAATGGTTGATGCCTCCTCGCCATCAACATATCCTCAGCGAAGGAAATGACCGCATTTATCCCTTATTCGTTGTGTTTCCAGAAACCCCCCAACGCATCCAGCGAGGGCTGCTAGGAGGGTGTCTACCTTTTGTGATAGAGGTGCCAGAGGTTGTAGTAGAGGAGAACTCAGAAACCTTATCTCATGAGAGCCCATCGACCTAAAAGGGGAAAAGAAAGCGGGTTTGAAAGTTCAAACTCATACACTGCTCTAAAACAGCTACGTGGAACAATAACTGTTTCTTCTCCGGAGTAACACCTTGTAGCTACGGCGACGCAGAACAACCTCTAACTTTATTATTGGACAAATTTCGGCATCACTTCGGCTGCGGTAAACAAACCATAAATGCCTCGTTGATGTAATGACACTCCTGCTTTGAGGTATCCGAAAGCTGGACCGCAGACATTTGCAGCCATACTGGTTTCATCACCTAAAGTAAAGGTGTGAGTCGAAATCTTGCCCTCAAAAGTACGACCTGTGACTTGAACATTAGTGCTGAGGGGTTTTTTGGGATTGCGGGTATCCACAATGCCTCCTACTGTAACGCGATCGCGCGAACAAATCCCAGCCAGTTCTAGCATCACATCATCAGCGTGTTCCATGTTTTCTAGCTGTAGAATGCCATTCGTCTGATCGAGTAAAGCTTCTACCTCAGCATCACTCATGCTTCTAGCAAGTTCTACGTTGTAGCCAGGAAGATGGGCAATGTCTTCTCGAATAGTTGCCCGATAAGCGTCCCAGTTAGCAATTCCAACCCCGAACGTGATTTTTACACTGTGAATCTCCGCATAACTTTGAGCCGCTAAAGCGGCTGCTGCTGTCAACAGCCCTGGTGTGGCACCACAACCAGTCATGTAAGTAATTCCTGCCGCTTGCAGTTCTTCTCGGAGTTCTAGCAACTGCTCAACCGCACTGGTACGCTTAAGGGCATCCACTAAAACCCCCCGCCAACCCGATTGAATAAATTGCCGTGCTACCGATGCCATAAAAGTATTGGGTAAGTTGGGTAGTGCTAGGAAATACCCATCGACAGCAGCTTTCTCCACTAACTCTTGAATGCTGTTGTTGCTCAGTGTGCCCACAGGCTCTAAATAGCCTACTGAACCCTGAGCGTGATACATCGCAATAGTCTGATCAGGGTTTAAACCAGCAGCATCGTAGGCATAACCCTTTTGATCAGCAGCAGCTACCCAAAGCATTTCACGCTTAGGAGCAAGAACTCTAGCAGCCGCTTGCCCCAAACCTCCAAAGCCCAGAATACCGACTCGCACAGGTGTCATTAGTGTTGAATTAGTCGTCTTAGCAGTATTAGGAATTGTGCTTTGCTTTTCACTCATCGTGCCTGACATAGATTATGAAACCGACTTTCATTATCTGGGTTCGCTGGCTCCATAGATCAGCCTGAAGACACAAGTCAGCCTTAATTGATCCATGTATATTTTTGTTAAAGTCCCCTTCTGGGTCAACTTGGCTGCTTGACGGCTATCCAAACATACGCGAAACTTAACTAAAAAATAGAGTATTCCACTAGTAAAATATTAAGGATTGTTGAAAAATGAGTAGTAGTGATGCGGTTGCTCAATGTTGATTGAGCAAGAATAAGCGAAGTGCAAGGGGTAGTCTCACCAATTTACAAAGCCCTACTAGCTGTCCTTAATCACTGCTCCAGCCAAGAATTGAGGTATTACCTATCAATTTGTCACGAGCATGGAAACCTTAGAATTTATCATCTATCCGGACGGTAGAGTTCAAGAAAAAGTCACTGGCATTATAGGAACCTCTTGTGCAGAGGTAACAGCAGCGATTGAAGCTCAGTTAGGACGAGTCATATCTCAAGAGCAAACCTCAGAGTACTTCGCCCAAAAGCTCAATCAGTCAGCAACAGCAACTGCTCACTCAACTTGGGGTGATTGGTAAACTTTTTTGTCAAATCTAGCGAGTTCTTTTACAAACAACCATGTCACATTTCAGCAACATAAAAACTCAAATTCGTAATCTCACTTCTTTACAAGCTGCCTTATCCGATCTCGGTGTTGATTGGAAATCTGGACCTCACTCCGTTCGAGGCTATCAGGGTCAGACCCGCACTGCTGAAGTCGTCATTGAACAAGAGAATGACTACGATATCGGCTTTAGCTGGAATGGCAAAGAATACGAACTCGTTGCGGACTTACAGTACTGGAAGCAGCCTTGGTCAGTGGATGGTTTCTTGAATCGAGTGACGCAGGGTTATGCCTACCATACGGTAATGGAGGAAACCGCAAAGCAGGGTTTTCAAGTTGCCGAGCAGCAAAAAAATGAAGATGGTTCTATCCGTCTAGTTGTCCAACGCTGGAGTGCGTAATGTCTGATTCCTCACCGACACCGGAGCGATCAGGTTTAGAGCCAGAACTTGGTGGTATCTTTCGAGATACACCAGAACGATCAGGTTTTGAACCAGAACTTGGTGGTGCTTTACGGCAGAAGGGTGTTTATGTTGATGAAATTACCTGTATTGGCTGTAAGCATTGTGCTCATGTTGCTCGGAACACCTTTTACATCGAGCCTGACTATGGGCGTTCGCGTGTAAGTAGGCAAGATGGTGACTCAGAAGAGGTGATTCAAGAAGCGATCGACACCTGTCCCGTAGATTGCATTCATTGGGTCGATTACACTGAGCTCAAGCACCTTGAAGAAGAGCGGCAGTATCAGGTAATTCCGCCGGTTGTCGGTTATCCCCTTGACCCTAGCGTTGTCGCCATGCATAATCGCCGCAAGAAGCTAGATAAGCAGCGCAAGAGTAAAAAAGGTCATTACTGATTCATACAAAATTTAGGCTGTTTGATATAGCCTCTTACGCAAAGAATCCTCGATCGCACAAAAGCAATCGGGGATTTTATTTGAGTGGATGATGATCGCTGAGGAGTTTTTCCACTCTCGCTTCATCAATTCTGGCCGTTATTCTCTTGGCTTCATGCATATCTCTAGTTGTTTTTGCCACACTAAAGGTAGAGCCAACTGTAAACGCTAAACCCATGCCCATATAGCCTTTTACCCAGCTATCTACAGGAAGGTAGAGAATGCCAAAAGATGTGGCGGAAATGGCAAGAATAAAAGAAGCCCAAGCTTGAACAACCCAACCTGTACTGTGCGTCTCATTCCGAACTGCCGATTTCATCGTCTCTATCCCTCCAGTAAAATCACTGAAAATTGATAGCTCTATCATATTGATTTCTCTCTAGAGACAGAAGAAAAAGGGACAGTTCTTCAAACTAGCACAGGAACTTATTTACAGATGTTAACGTCAGCCGCTGGGGAAAAGGGAAAAAGAACCTTATCCGATAAAAGTTTTAACAAAAAGGATAGTGCAGGTAGTAGATGTGGCACAACTGATATAGCAATTCTTGTATCAGTGGAGTAGGTCTGAGTTCCTTGTCAATTCCCAATTGCCGAAAACCCAGAGCTTTATAAGCTGTTGTGCATCTAAACTGCATATAAAACTCATCGGTTTTGGGGAAAAGGGGTGCATATGAAAGGTAAAGAAAAACCTTTTCCCCTCGCCCCCAACTCCAGAAGAGACCCCTAGCCCCCTTAACCTTTTTCCCATCAGTAGACATTGCAAGTTCAATGCGCGTTAGCTTACCTCATCCATATGAGAACCGCTACAACTGTTCGAGCGATCGCAAAAAATTGGAGTACTACGAGGAGCATCCGAATAATGTGAGCCAATGTAAGCTGAAGCTGGGGGAGCTGGAGGAGATCGATTTGCTACTTTTGAACACAGGTTGGTTTAAAACTATTTCGGCAAAAATGGGATAGCTCTCGTCCACGATAAAACATTAGCGCTGAGGCGAAGCTGTAGAAGAGGGACGCCAATCGCCATTATCAGCCATCGTCTCAACTCTACCATCTGGGTAAAGAATCACGCGAACGGGTGGGTTAGCTCCTCCTTCTAGGGCAGAAACAAACGGCTTACCAGGTAAAGGTAAAAGCGAAGGCCCATCTGTGCGCTCCAAGTATTCTGTTGCTGCTTTTCCTAAAGGAACCCGACGTTGTATTGAACCATCCGCATCAAGAAATAATACATACTCTAGTGGTTGTGTCAAGCCAGAAGGAGGTTGCCAACGCTGTTGTAAATAGTTTCTGACCTTACCCACTTGAGGGTTGTTATTGTCAAACAGGCGACCTTTATCATCACTTCTTAGTTCTGATTCTGACTGGGTTATTGCCGCTGGCGTCGAGCTTTCAGGGATTCTAAATGAAGAGGCATCCGCATCTTCAGGATTAGAGGCAATAGAAGAACCGGGGTTGAGAGAAGGCAAATTCGGTAGAGGCGGAGGGGTTATCTGTACAGCAGGTCTACTCGATTGTGTTGGAGCGCTGTCAGCAGCGGCAGGAGAACTGCTCCTCTTAGCGGCTGTAGAACTAGGAGAATTCGTAGAACCAGAAGAATTGGTAGAACCAGAAGCTGTAGGACTAGGGCGAGAGGCAACCGTACTAGGAACAGAAGTGCGGCTAGGAAAAGAAGTGGGAATAGGACGCTGTTGTGTGGCAGCTTCAGGTTCAGAAGCTGGATTGATACGAATAGTCGTTGTCGAGCGTTGTCCTTGTGCAGGGGAATTGAGGGTTGCGGGAGTGGGTGGGACAGTTACACGAGCAGGGGGCGGTAACGTGGGTGCAGGAGATAGAGAAGGCGGTACTGCTGGCGTTGGCAGAGGAGAAATTGATTCAGTGGGTACAGGCGGAACTTGAGAGAGGAGGGGAGTCGGACTGGTTTGTTGATTCGCTGTTGGAGTTGGTGCAGCTGCTTGCTGTTGAGTTTGAGGTTGATCAAAATATTTAACTGCTACCGTTGTGACTCCTACTGTCATTAACACAGCAGCGGCTGTACGTGTCCAAGCGGGTGGTGCCTTCTTCCCGCTCAGAGGATTGAGCTTGGGTAATGCGACTTCTTCAGCCACATATTCATCCAGCGCCGTTGCTAAATCAAACAGTTGTGTGACGCTTAGGTTCACAACCGAGCCAGATTCCTCGTTAGCTAAGGGACCGAGAAACAGGTTATGAGCGACTAAACCCTTGGGTTCTAGGTAAATATCTTGAGTCGGAGTTCGGGGTTTAAGTGATCTGTGTTGAGGGTCGAATTCCAGCCTAGAAACTGAATCTGAGTCTTCCAATTCACCGGGTTTTTGGTTCGATGCGTGAGGCGCGATCGCATCGATTTGAGCAATGTTAGGGGAAGATGAAGCGAATAAATCCCCATCGTGATTTTCATCAGAGCTTAAACCCGTTCTCGTAGTTGAGGATTGAAGGGTCAGTGGCAGGTTTGTAGAAGAAGAGCTCAGGAAATTCTGGACATAGCTATTGACAACATCGCATAACGTTTCTAGCCCTTCTGCGTCACCTTTAATCGTTACTCGTTTTTCATCTGGCTGCCGTGGATCATCAAATCGCAGCTCAAAGCGCAGATCCTTGAGTACCGATTTCCCCACCCATCGCGATAAAGCCGAAGTTTTTGCTGCAACTTCCAGGGTGCAAGTCGGGGGAGTATAGCGTCTTAGGATCGAATTCGATAGAGGCATGAGATTAACCAACTTTTGAAGTTTGAGTTAGGGGTAGCAGTCTCGAAGGAAAGCCAGTTTAAGGATTGATGGCTGACGAAGAGTTCGCTTACTCACTAACGCTGGCTCTTGGGGAGCCGATCCGAACAGAGCTATCGGAATCTACTGATTTTTAATCTAAAATGGCGTCACTCTTGACTCCTCACTTGTAGGGGCTATGAAGATTTTAGTCTCGCACTCGATCCAGCAGTGCTAGCCAGAGACGGCGGTGACCGTTAGGGCCGCTATAAAACAGCAGCTCAATCAGCAGTTTCAGGGCGAGTTGGGTCAACCGATCAGGCGATACATTTTCTCCTTGCTCCATGCGCTCCTGGTAAGTGTTGCTAAAGGTATCCAGATAATCTCCTAATAGAGCCGCGTGATGCGGTTCATTGTTTTGTTCGGCCATCTGTTCAAGAAGAGCAACAGCCCGACGGATTAACTCCTGCTGCTGTTTCGCCAAGTAACAGATGATCAAAACTAGCGATCGCGCCTCTTCCACATCTAGCTTTTTCCGACCTCCTGAACTTTTACGTAGGGGGTTGGACTGTCGCAGACGCCATAGACTCACCCGATCAGACACCATCGACTCTAAATTCAAGTCGGCTGCCGCTTGAAGCATTGCCTCAGAACCAATCCCTGCTAAGGCTTCTAATCCCAGTAACAGTAAATCTAGCTGGGTTTTGATATTATCCAACGCCAGTGGATCTGGCGTTTGAGCTAGAGGTAAATCCTCCCAAGGGGGAGCCGGTGGTGGCGTCTTTGCGGTAGAGCGCATAGCTTTAGAGTAGTTGACCAATTTAGGGGGCCCAGAGCAGTTACCAATCTTGAAACACGACTACCAGAGTTTACGGCAAGTTTCCAGCCGTATAGTGATAGTTCTGAAAATTTGGGCGCTGAATTTAAAAATTCTTAACGAATGGTTGGGGAAGGGTGAAAGGTTGTTCGGCGCAGCCGTTCCCGAAGGGTAGGTTACAAGGTTGTTCGGCGCAGCCGTTCCCGAAGGGTAGGTTGGATGGTTAAGAAGTTGAAGGTTGAAGGTTGGATGGTTAACACTTTCCAACCTGCTAACTTTTTAACTTGCTAACTTTCAACACTTCTTCTTTATTTGAGATAAGCCACAGTGACGCCAGTTCCCCCCTCGGCTTGTTCGGCTAGTTCAAAACGCTCAATCAGAGGATGTCGTTCTAAGAAAGCGTGGACACCTTGGCGCAGTTTACCGGTGCCTTTGCCATGAATAATCCATAGCGTCCCTAATCGAATCGCCTGATTAATCGCTTGATCAATCTCAAACTCGGCATCTGCTACACGCTTCCCCCGAATATCAATGGTATTTTTGTCCGTTCGGACTGTGGGTAGGGGGGGTTGGACAGCAACGGGGGCTGGGGCGGGTTTTTGCTTGACGGGCATCTCGGCTTTTTGACCATCGAGCGATTCCACATCAGCAAGCGTTACACTCATCTTCATTTGCCCGAATCTGATTGTGAGTTCGCCATCCTCATCAGGCGCACTGAGAACTTCAGCCGTCTGATTGAAGCGGGGAATGCGGATGCGATCGCCGACTTGGGGCCTAAATCCTGGTTTGGGTTTAGGCGGGGGCGCTACCGGAAGACGGCGTTGGGCAATTTCATTGAGAGCATCTGTTGCTTTTTGAGCATTTTGAGCACTTTTGGGCCCCTGCTGCAAGGACCGAATGACTTGAGCGATTTCTTCTTTCGCTTTGGTGAGTTCTTCTGAAACAGCCCGTTCTTGTGACAGCTTCAAATCTCGTTCCCGTTCATTTAACAGCCTTGCCCGATCAGACACCTCCTGGTGCAGGCGTTCGGCTTGTTGCAACAACTGAGTTGCCTCTTTTGCCTTTGTTTCCTGACGACGCCGTTGTGCTTCTAAACCAGCAATCACTTGATTGATATCTTCTGAGGAACCCCCAATCAGACTTTGTGCTTGATCAACGACCTCTGCCTTCAACCCTAAGCGTCGAGCAATGGTTAGTGCATTAGAGCGACCTGGAATACCCCACAATAAACGGTAGGTTGGAGAAAGAGTCACATCATTAAACTCAACGGAAGCATTCTCAAACCGTTCATCTTGATATTTCAACGCTTTGAGTTCGCCATAGTGAGTTGTGGCAATGGTTAACTCTGCCGTGTCCGCCAAGTGTTTTAGCAATGCGATCGCTAAAGCACTCCCTTCAGCCGGATCAGTTCCCGCGCCGACTTCATCCAACAGCACGAGTGAAAGGCTGGGGAGTGGGGTCGAAGGTTGTTCGGCGCAGCCGTTCCCGAAGGATAGGTTGGATGGTTGAAGGTTAGAAGATTGAGGGTTTTCTTCTAAACTTGCAACTTGCAAGTTATCAACATTTAACGCTTCTGGTTTTGCGTCGATTGCTTGGGTAATTCGACTAATTCGGCGGATGTGCCCGGAGAAGGTCGATAAACTTTGCTGGAGGGACTGTTCATCACCAATATCTGCCAGAACCTGCTCAAACCAAGGTAGTTCTACCGGTTCTCTGGCTGGGACAAATAGACCGACTTTCGCCATGAGGGCGGCTAAGCCCAATGACTTTAAAGTTACCGTTTTACCGCCTGTATTTGGGCCAGTAATCGCCACAACCCGAATCTGTGGCTGAATCTGCACATTAATCGGAACGACTGATGTTCCCTGTTCGTGCTGCTGTTGCCACACGAGTAAGGGATGCCGCAATTCCCGAAGCGTAATTGTTTCGCCCTCATGACGGTCAATGAAGCGGGGGGGATTGGCTTGTAACCACAGGCTATATCGGGCTTTTGCTGTTGCTAGATCGAGGGTGGTGGCGACGGCTAATAATTGCTCTAAATCTGGCTTTACATCTGCTACCTGTTGGGTTAAGGCGCGAAGCACTGCTTCTTCTTCAACTTGCTCTTGACGGCGATAAGTTCTCAATTGGTTTCCCAACTCTACGATCGCCCTAGGTTCGACATATAAAGTCGCGCCTGTGCTGGAGGTGTCGTGAACAATACCAGGAATCGCGTCTTTTTGGGGTGCTTTAACGGGTATAACAAAGCGATCGCCTCGTTGAGTAATCACCGGCTGCTGAACTGCACCGCTTTGACGCTGCAAAATTCCTTGGAGAACTTGATAAATTCGGTCTCGTACTGACTTAAGCTGGCTGCGAATTCCGGCTAACTTAGGTGTAGCACGGTCTGCTACATCCCCCCGATCATCAATACAACGGTGAATTTCTTGCTCTAGTTCTGGATAAGTCCGCAAATCTGCCACCAAGGCAGCGAGAATAGGTACGTCTTCTTGGTCGTCAATCAGACGACGCAAACGCCGAACACCAGCTAATGTTGTTGCGATCGCTAAATGCTCTTCTCCCGACAGTAGCCCTTGCAATTCTGACCGTTCCAGGGATTCGCTAATGTCTTGGATGCCTTCAAAAGTCAAGCCCGTAGTTAACCGTGCTTCCAGTTGGTACACTTCCTTTGTCTGGGCAAGCAGGTGCTGGCTCTGGGCTAGAGTGGTTGGAGGCTGGAGACAACGGGCTGCGATCGCTCCTAGCTTTGTAGCGGCAAATGTCGCCAAGTGCTGACACAGACGGGACCATTCTAGTAGTTCTAATGTCTCAGCTTGAATCAAAACTCTAAATAAATATTAAGTATTGCTCTACCGTCATTATTAAATAATTTCCCCTACAGAGCGAGTGGGATTAACCGAAATCATTTTCCCCCTCTGCACCTGCCTAGACTGCCGCCAACACGATATTTTCAGACGATGAAGTCGTGCCTCCATTCGGACATCCGTCAGCATGGCAATTTTTTAGGCAATAGAGTCCCGATTAGCGGGTAAAGAACTATTAACGACCCAACCCGCTTCTTCCCAAGGTTCTAGAGGCGCAACCGAGTAGCGAGCAACTGTCTCCTCAATTTGTCTAATATCCTCAGCAGCGACTGTCTTAAATATATCGTCTAGCGCTTCTCGGTCTTGCTCGGTCAGGGGAAGCATGGAATTTGCTTGATTAGTAGCCATTTTTCTCCAGACTTGTTAGTGTATCGAAAAAAACACGAATCATTACAATTTATTACAACATTTGACAAATAGACTTCCGCCACTCTACTGAAATTCATGTTCCCGTAATTCTTAACTTTTGATGGAGGCAAATGCATGGAATGTGTCTTTTGGCAAGAACATTTTTCTGATTTGAAGCCTCTACCAGCTTAGATCTGTAGAGGGTGGAACCGCTTATCGAGTTGTATCCAAACGTAGTAGGTAGTAAGAGTTTTCATACCGAGTTGCGTTCAAAGATACTAGTTGAGACTGACGCACAGACACGGGGACGAGGGGACGCTCCAGAAAATGAATATGCTACGGATGAATGCAACTTGGTATCAGAGGCAGGAAGAAACAAACGGTGGTCTTTGACCCCAGCCTCGTATCAATCTCAAAGGCTACGCTAGCCTGCATAGACAGCAGTGCTACCTCTTAGATTTACTGCCTCTAAAAAAGCTTTCCCATCAGCTCAACACATCCTAAACGGGATGGTTGATACCAAGTTGCGCTCCAATGTAGCAAATTCACTTTCTGGAGCGCCCGAAGCGTTCGGAGCGTCTCCGTGTCTGTCTGAGTGCAGCGCGGCAGAAATAACTCACCCGTTAAAAAAGGTTAAAAAGCTTACTGTAAAAGCCTTCTTCCCTTCTGACTTGCAGCCTCCTTACTTGGAGCCTTCTTGCATTAGCTACTGGGTTTGAGTACAACTCGGTATGAGTTTCCTCTCCCTCACGCTTGACCCCAAAGACCAGCGCCTATTTGGAAAGTGAATCAACACTAAATATCACTTCAACAGCTCTGCTTTTGCAGTAACGCCTGGAACTGTTGATTTCCCTATAAAATGTTAGGATTCCAGCCTTTTTGCCAGCTCTCGATATGAACCAAAATCTAGCGGGAAAAATACATTTCTATACTTCTGGCAAAAAATTAAAAATTCTATCTATTTTTCCTATTTACCATCACTCAGCGGCTAGGCTGGTGGGGTCGCTCAATGCTTGCTACTTCACACTCACACATTGCTCGCCTAAGCCATGCTTTTTGATATAGTCAACCTCCCCTACTGGATTTTTCTGGGTATGGGAGTCCTCCTGTATTTGACCGTTATTCTTTCCGGTGGAGGAGACGACGACATTGAGGTTGATGCGGATGCAGATGTCGATGTTGATGCTGACGCGGATATCGATACTGGTAGTGACTTCAACTTTCTGGATGTGTTGGGATGGTTAGGCTTTGGAAAAGCCCCTCTCATCTTGTTGCTGGCAACCGACTTTAGTCTCCTCGGTCTGATCGGTTGGATGCTGAATGTCGTGTTTGCGAATATTACGGGTGAGATTCCTACAGGTCTGACGGTGGGGGTCATTTCCGGAGTAGCCCTGTTTTTAAGTTTAGCGATCGGGAGTTTCATTGCGCGACCTATTGGACAAGTTTTTGCTGTTTTTGGGGAAGATGCCAGTAGCGATCGCTTAATTGGTTGTCAAGGTACTGTGAGCTCTCTGGCTATCCCAACAGAAAACCAAGGCAAAATTGGTCAGGTTGATGTCTTTGACGCTGCCCGCAATCTCGTTACCGTCAACGCGACCTTACCAAGCTGGGCAAAGGTTATTCCCGGTCGCGGAACTCAAGTTTTAGTCATTGATCGGCAGCCTCACAGCTATCTTGTGATTGCTAAAGATAGTTCAGATGAGCAAGAGTGGTTAGCGATTTCTTCTCCAACTAAAGGAAAGTAAGTCATTGGTGGTTTATACTCCATGGGTTTCGCCCATAAATATTGCGATAAAAATTTTTATTTTCCCATTGCCTGTTCTCCATTTTCAGAATAAATACCATACGGGTAAAACGCACAAATAAACAATAAAAATTCTTATCCCTTCTGCCGTCTGACTTGAGCATTCAACCTTATTCTCAAATTTGAGATTAATCCAAAACCAAGAATTCAGCAGCAAAAAACTAAAGATTAGAACCAAGGAACTGTATGTCACAAACTTCTACCTCTCATTTAGTTCCCGTACAACCTCACCTCGCCCAACTTAGCCCTGGAATCCTCTTTTTTCCTGGTGTTATTGGTGCTTTAGTTGTCCTACTTTTATTAAGCGTTTGGGCATATACACGAGTTTACGTAATTACGCCTAACAACGAGGCATTTGTCCGAACAGGCGGAGTTTTTGTAAAACAAAAAAAGGTAATTCTCAATGGTGGTTGTGTTGTTCTACCAGGATTTCACGAACTCACTCGCGTTCCTTTAAGAGAAATTTCTATTGATGTGGAGCGTACAGGAAAACTGGCTGTTCGCACTCAAGACTATCTACGGGCAAATATGCGAGTGACTTTTTATGTTTGTATTAATGCAGATGAACAAGATGTTTTGACGGCAGCAGCTCGACTATCACGCAGTGGGAAAATATCGGCAGAAGATATTAAAGAAGCTTTAGAGAAACGGGCGGATGATGCAATTCGGGCAGCAGCAAAAAGGAAGAGCATTGCTGAAATTGATTCCGATAAATTAGGGTTCGCTGATGAAGTGTTAAATTTGATTCAGCAAGATTTAAAGAAGGTTGGTTTAACTTTAAATAATATCGCTATTTCTGAAATTGAAGAAAGCGATACCTACGACACTAATAACTTCTTTGATGCTCAAGGCGTGCGTTTGCGAACTGAAACGATTCAACGCTCAATTCAGCAAAAACGAGAAGTAGAACTCAATACCCAAGTTACCATTGAGCAGCGAGAACTGGATGCTCAAAAGCAATCGTTACGAATCGCGCAAGAAAAAGAAAGTGCCACTCTTGCCCAACAACTGGAAATTGAGGCTCTCAAAGCACAAAGGGAGCGGGAAATTCAAGAGGCGAAAGACACAGAATCGGCAACTGTGCGACGGACGAAGATTTTGCAGGATAAGTCGGTCGAAGAAGAAGAAATTCGCAAGAAACTAGCCGTACAGCAAAGCCAAATTGAAGCCGATATTTCGTTGGAAGAACGAAACAAGCAACTGAAAGTTGCCCAAACCCTGCAAAAACAAGAAGCAGAAATCGCAGAAATTAATCGTCAGCAATCTGTGGAGGCGGGTAAGTTACAAGCGCAAGTGCAGATAGCAGAGTCAGAACGCTTAGCACGACTTGCTCAAGAAGATGTTGCGATCGCAGTGGCAAACAAAAAACGTGATAGCTTCCTTGCGGAAGCGGCAAAAGCGAAGGCTGAATCGGCGGTGACGACAGCGACTGAAGTGGAAAAAGCAGAACGGGGGAAACACCTATCTCTCATTGCTGCCGAACGCGAAGCTCAAGAGCGGAATATTAGCGATCGCAACGTTGTTGAAATTGAGGCATTCCGACGCAAGCGGCAAGCTGAAATCGCCCAACAAGCGGCAGAACTCGAAGCCCAAGCCATTCGGACGCTAGCAGACGCCAATCGAGACAAAGCTTTAGCAGAAGCCGAAGGTCAACGAGCTTTAATTGAAGCAGAAAACGCCCTCAGTGACTCGAAACTGAGTGCAAAAATTATCACAACTATCTGGCCAGAATTGGCGGATAAACTCCCAGAAATCGTCAAAGCTCTTGCACCGCAACCCGGTATTTTGGGTGATACTCGAATTTATGCCTTTCCCGGTGCTAATAGCAATAACGGCAATGGGGCAGGCGACATCAACAAGTTACTACTCTCTACCAGTGGGTTGGCGCTGATCAACACGTTGTTAGAGGAAGGCAAGTTGGGGGCGTTGATGAGCCAAGTCAGCCAGTTGGTTCGGAATCCGGAGAAGACAAGTGGTGAGATTCTAACTAACGATGCTTCATCCGATGGGGCATCGATAGAGCCGTCAACTCCAGCCTTAATGAGAAAGTCAACTCCTACCTCTCCTCCCTCATCAGCCACAAAAACTAAGATTCAACGACAAATTCCTCCCCAAGAGTCCTCTGTGTAATCAATCCGCAACAGGTTCCGATTCCTCCCAGTGGGATGCTTTTTGCCTTTCACTGGGGATTGTCCTGCTGTTGCGGCTATTGAACCCATTCCGATTGACTTGTACAATGATTAATTCGTCTCATCAAAGCAATTCTCGCTGCAATTTGATACGCTAACAAACACCAAGCAGTTTTGGGAACGTTAGAAGCGTGGATATTCAAATTGGGCGGGGTAAAGCAGCTCGCCGAGCCTACGGAATCGATGAAATTGCGCTGTGTCCGGGAACTAGAACTTTAGACCCTAGTTTAGCGGATACTCGTTGGCAGATTGGCGGCATCGAGCGAGAAATTCCCATCATTGCGAGTGCAATGGATGGGGTGGTAGATGTTCGCATGGCAGTTCTTTTGTCCCAGCTAGGAGCATTAGGTGTTCTGAATTTAGAGGGGATTCAAACGCGCTATGTTGATCCATCACCGATACTCGATCGCATCGCCTCAGTGGGTAATTCTGAATTCGTTCCTCTGATGCAGGAACTCTATGCTGAACCGATTAAACCGGAACTGATCACTCAGCGGATTCAGGAAATTAAACAGCAAGGCGGGATTGCTGCGGTGAGCGCTACCCCAGCGGGTGCCGTGAAATACGGCGAGGTTGTGGCTCAAGCTGGTGCGGATTTATTTTTTGTTCAGGCAACCGTCGTCTCAACCGCTCACCTTTCGCCAGAATCAGTCACCCCTCTGGATTTAGCGCAGTTCTGTCAGAATATGCCAATGCCAGTCATTTTGGGGAACTGCGTGACTTATGAAGTTGCCCTCAACTTGATGAAGGCGGGTGCCGCCGCTGTGTTAGTAGGGATTGGGCCCGGTGCGGCTTGTACGTCTCGTGGTGTCTTGGGTGTGGGTGTGCCTCAAGCCACTGCGATCGCAGATTGTGCAGCGGCTCGTGACGACTACTACAACGAAACAGGTAACTATGTGCCTGTGATTGCTGATGGAGGCTTAGTTACAGGCGGTGACATTTGTAAATGTATTGCCTGTGGTGCCGATGGCGTCATGATTGGTTCACCGTTTGCTCGTGCCCAAGAAGCACCCGGACGAGGGTTTCATTGGGGGATGGCAACGCCTAGCCCAGTTTTACCACGCGGTACGCGCATCAAGGTAGGTTCTACTGGCACCTTAGAGCAAATTCTTACCGGCCCTGCACAACTGGATGATGGTACTCATAACTTCTTGGGGGCACTGAAAACCAGTATGGGCACTCTAGGAGCCAAAAACATCAAGGAAATGCAGCAAGTTGAAGTGATTATCGCTCCTTCTTTGCTAACGGAGGGTAAAGTATACCAAAAAGCCCAACAGTTAGGGATGGGGAAATAACGTTCATTGTGCGATCGCCGATGATGGCGATAATGATGTGCCAGTGATTTGAGTGGCATTACAACGATCATTAAAATTTCCGGTATCCCTTAAGGAGCAAGAGAAAAACTAAAGCTGTCGCTTACAATAGAGAAAGCGGAGACGCATGTTTCCGTTCACTCCTCACACCACACTCCGCCCGACTACGTTCGGGCGGTTCCTTTTTTGCCTAAAAGTCCGGCAGGGTCTGGAAAAATTCTAAGTTTTTCATTAACGTGGAACCTTTGCTTGTCAAAGCTGAGAGGAAACACACAAGCGACTGGCTCAAAGGCTGAACAACGAAATTTATGCCAGAAGGTATACTTTTTGAAGTATATATCCTGGGTTTTGGCTATGGTAGAATGCCAGGGATATAAGGTATAGAAAAGGTAAACGCAAGGATTTCCAGGCATGTCAGCAGCCTTAAATGTTACAGATGCTAGTTTTAAGCAAGACGTACTAGAAAGCGACGTTCCCGTTCTAGTTGATTTTTGGGCACCTTGGTGCGGTCCGTGTCGAATGGTTGCGCCTGTCGTGGATGAAATTGCGCAGCAATACGAAGGGAAAGTAAAAGTTGTTAAACTCAACACTGATGAGAATCCCAATATAGCCAGCCAGTACGGAATTCGCAGCATTCCCACACTCATGATTTTTAAGGGAGGTCAGCGGGTTGATATGGTTGTCGGCGCAGTTCCTAAAACGACTTTGGCAAATACGTTGGAAAAGTACCTCTAAATTGATAGTCGGTAGCGGCGAATTCTCGCTGAACCGTAACTCTATCACTAGTTAGGCAGCATGAGCAGAAGCTCACAACGCTCATAAGGAGAATAGCTCTCTCCTCACTTCTGACTCCTGGCTCCTGACTCCTATTTTCAAGAAAGATATAAATTTCTGCATGCCAGCTATCTGGCATCAACATCAATCTTGTGTGGTAATTCAAAACTCACAACTGTGAGATTGCCGCACTCGATTTTTTGTTTCTAAGCTCAGATAGGCGATAACCATCAGTGATTAAAGTTGTCAAAGCTCTTGGTATTATTATGGGTTGATTACCCAGAGTTTAAGAAAAATGCTCCAAATCCTCTAGATACGGAAGTGTTTTTAATGATGAGTAATTAGGCAGACTTGAGATCAAAATTCCCAGATATTGAGGAATCTGAGTGTGTGCAATCATTCAGGAGTGCCTTGAACCCTCCTCACTAGGGCGCTTTTTAATGCAAAAGGCTTTGAATACGACGCAAAAAACGTATCAAGAAATACAACCCTCTTTCAGGGACTTACAAATCTCGATAGAATAGAGAGCCGTCAGGTAATGCAGTTATGACTCGCTCAACTTCCAACCATGCCTTCAAGTCACTTCAAGAAGATTTAGCGGCACTGATTGACCAACTGCCTTCGCTACAACATGGGAGATGGATTCAACGGGCGCTAATTGTACTAGTCCGGCTGGCTGGAGAAGAGATTGATCGACTAGACTGGAAAATCTTAACCGCTTCCGTACAAGATATGGAGCGGGCTTTCCAAGTTTTTTATCCCTACCGCCATGTGCGGAAAGTAACCATTTTCGGTTCGGCGCGGATTACTTCAGATACCCCTGAATATAAGATGGCGGCTGAATTTGCTCATTACTTAACCCAGCAGGGATTCATGGTCATGACGGGTGCCGGCGGTGGAATTATGGAAGCAGGGCACCTTGGCGCGGGTCCAGAAAAGTCTTTTGGCCTAAATATTCAGCTACCGTTTGAACAGGGAGCAAATCCCTATATTCAAGGCGACCCCAAGCTGATTGACTTTAAGTATTTCTTCACACGCAAGCTATTTTTCCTGAGGGAGAGTGATGCTATTGCTCTATTTCCAGGAGGCTTCGGTACCCAAGATGAAGCCTTTGAGTGCTTAACTCTTTGCCAGACCGGAAGATCAGGACCAATACCTCTAGTGTTAATCGATAAACCGGGTGGAACTTACTGGCAAGGCTGGGATGCTTATGTTCATAAGCATTTAATCGAACGGGGCCTGATCAGCCCAGAAGATTCGAGTCTTTACACGGTTACAGATAACTTAGATGTAGCATACGAAGCAATTAATAGCTTTTACCGTCTCTATCACTCAAGCCGCTATGTGGGCGATTTATTTGTCATTCGCCTCAAATCTGAGTTATCGGATGAACAAGTCGAACAACTTAATGCCAATTTTAGCGACATCTTGGTCAAGGGGCGGATTGAGAAAAGTAAAGCTTTACCAGAAGAAACCCTTGATGAAACGACTGACTTACCACGCCTAGTCTTGTACTTCAACCAGCGGGACTTCGGTCGTCTCTACCAGCTACTCGCTACGATTAGCCAGATGGGTGCTTCATCCCCAGAGGCGACTCATCCAGAACGTAAGTAAGAGCAATTTACCCGTGATTGCTCTTAAGAGTTGAGTTAAACTCCCATATTTACCCATTACATATCGAGAAGCAAAGGGAAATGAGAAAAAGTTGATTGGACTTCCTTTTGCCTTTAACTTCTTCCTAATTCCAAGGTCATTTTTTTGAGGGAACTTCTAACCGAGGGGGAGAAGAATGTAAAATTCTGTACCTATATTCGGCTGAGAATGCATACGCAATTCACCCCCATGTTTTTGAGTAATAATTTGATGGCTAATTGTTAAACCTAATCCCGTGCCTTTTCCTACAGGTTTAGTGGTGAAGAACATCTCAAAAATCCGCGCTTGAAGCTCTGACGGTATCCCAGCCCCATTATCAGCAATTTGTATCGAAATCCAAGCTGCTTCTGGTTCTGCTATTAACTCAGTGCTAATTTCAATGTGAGGTCGCCATGTTTGAACGACAGGAACTGGCTTAGATTGCTTTTCTACAAGAGCATCAATGGCATTGCTAATCAGGTTCATAAACACCTGACTTAGCTGACCTGAGTAGCAATTCACTGGAGGTAAATATCCATAATTTTTGATAACCTGAATTCCTGATTTGTTGAGTCTATTATTTAAAATGATTAGAGTACTCTCAATGCATTCATGAAGGTCTGCTGGTTGACTCTTGGTTTCATCTAAATGAGAAAAATATTGCAAACCTCCCACAATTTTCGTCAACCGATCTGACCCAGCTGCCATGCTTTTCAATATTTTAGGCAAGTCTTCTAAAATGAAATCAAGATCACACTCTTGTTTGACCTGAGCGATACAGTCAGGTATCTCTGTCATTTCTCTTTCATAAATTGACAAAATTTCAATAAGTTTCTGGCAGTAGCTGGAGAGAAATTCAAAATTACAGGTAATACAGCCAACAGGATTTTTAATTTCATGAGCAACACTCGCAACCATTTGACCCAAACTCGCCATTTTCTCAGTTTGAATTAATTGTGCTTGAGTCTGTTCATTAAGTAGCTGAGTTGTCAATTCATGAATTTTTGATTGAGCAATTAGTAACTGATGTACATCGAGTAAGCGGTAAGCTCCTACCTCCAGCTCTACCACAATTGGTTCATAGAGCATCTGGGCAGAACGCTCTAGTGAGCGACGAGCCGCTTCTACAATGGGCATATCACCTTTGAGTTTTAATACCTCTGCATTAGCAAAGCGATACAACGAATAGAGAGGACGCTTCAAAAATAGCTCTAATCCATAAGGACGACTCATCTGCTCTAAAAAACGACGTCGAGAAATCATTCCGACAAACTGCCCCTGTTCGGTAAGAATCACTCCAGGCAACAGAGGATTGACTTGAAACAGGTGAGCAACTTCTTTGCCTGGATGAGAGCATTCCACTTGGAACTCGTAGAGGGATAAATCTTGGAGCGTTGACTCCAGATGCAGATTTGGCGTCTGGGGGCGAACAGAGACTGGTCGTTCGGTGTAGGGTTCCTTTAAGGCAACCATATTAAGATTCAATAGGTAGACATCATCTCTAGAGGAAGAGAAAAACTCAATCTAAATTTAACACTCAATTTTGCTGTTAAAAAAGATGGCAATGTAATCTATTTTGAACAATTCGTCCCCTAAAAATCGTAAATAATTTCCTAAGTTTAGGTTAAGTTTTGGTTATGTTTGCAATATTTTTTCTCTCTTAATAAAAGCTAAGAAATATACAAAAACAAAAAACAAAAGTTGTAGAATAAATGAATCAAACCTCTACCTATTTGTAAAATTGTAGCTGACTTGAGAAGGAATGAAAAAAGATGTGTCAGGCGAAACTGTAACGCACATGTTATTGCGTCCTGATGATTTAGCGTGATATAAGGCTGCATCAGCCGCTGCAATCAAGGTAGCTGGCGACTCTTCGGGTGTGGGAAGAATGCTGGCAACCCCTACACTTACAGTGATGCACCAACTCACGGATGAATTGCGGTGAGAAATTTCTAACGCTCTAACACCCTGTTGAATGACTTCGGCAACTTGCACGGCTTCTACAGTTGGAGTAAAGGGAAGAAACACGGCAAATTCTTCGCTACCATAACGCGCCACTAAATCAGGCGATCGCGTTACCGCCAACTGAATCGCTCCTGCAACTTGCCGCAAACACTAGTGCAAGAAGGCAGAAGTAAGGAGGCAGAAGGCAGAAGGGAAAAAAGGTTTTACAGTCAGCTTTTCAACCTTTTTTAACTGGTGGGTTATTTCTGCCGTGCTGTACTAGTCCCCAGACTGATGACCGTAAGTGCATTGTACAACTTAAAAAAGCCAACATCGCAGAGAATCAGTGAGAGTTGAGACGTTCCACTAACGCGCTGTTGCCCGCAATCGTTCAAATACTGCGCTCAAAAACTAACTTGCAACGCGACCATTGAGTAACGCGATCGCAACTTTTATTAAATTGTCCCTGTCAAGTGGTGCATTAATTGAAAAAAGAGTACTACACTGCTTTTTCGATACAATGACGCAAGCTCGCGTCCAAACCGGGACAATATCATCGGATCAACAATGAATCAGCTAAATAACGGTTTCACCCTATTCTTAAGCTTGCTAGTCGAGGCAATTCCCTTTTTACTGTTGGGGGTTTTGCTTTCCGGCTTTCTGCTATTTTTTATCGATGTGCAAAAGCTGATTGCTGCTCTACCTCGAAACCCATTATTAGGGGCAATTGTTGGGAGTTTGGGGGGATTTTTAGTTCCGGTGTGTGAGTGCGGCAATGTACCCGTGGCACGTCGCCTGATCCTTGAAGGTGCACCGACTCCTGTAGCGCTTGGTTTTTTACTCGCATCACCCACGATTAATCCCATCGTCATTTTGTCAACTTGGGTGGCATTTCGAGACCAACCAGAAATTGTGGTGTTACGAGTGTTATTTTCGCTGGGCATTGCTGTTGTCATTAGTTGCGTTTTTAGCGTTCAAGCCGATTTACGTCCTCTGCTACAACCCTCGGTAAGTCGCTCGATGCTGCGACCCAGAAGCGCACAAAAAGCAGAGGGAAAAGATGCTTTTACCAATCAAGAAACAACACCCACCCTGTTGCAATCTGGCTCCTATATCCTGGGTCAACCGGGTGGTCCCGTGCGGATGGATACTACCGTTTTACAAGCTTCATTAACGGGGGCTAAACCCACCAAACCATTACAGGATAAACTGCGTCTGCTCATGGAAAATACCGTGCAGGAGTTGCGAGAGTTGGGCGGCGTTCTGGTTTTGGGAAGTGCGATCGCGGCTGTCATTCAAGTGGCTGTTCCCCGTGAAATTATCATCAGCTTGGGTCAAGGTCCGATCATGTCAATTGTGGCCATGATGCTATTAGCAGCAGTGGTATCTATTTGTTCTACCGTAGATTCCTTTTTTGCTCTCGCTTTTGCCTCAACGTTTACGGGGGGTTCGTTATTAGCCTTTTTGGTATTTGGTCCGATGATTGACCTCAAAGCGATCGGCTTGATGTTATCAGTATTCAAGACAAGAGCGATTATTTACATTTTCGGTCTAGTGGCACAGTTGACCTTTTTGTTGACCTTGTTTGTTAACTTACACATTAGTTAGCGCTTAACGATAAGCTTTTTGCTGTTTCCTCCTCACAGCTATTAATTTATGAGTTCAAATCAAACTGCAAAACGACCCCGAAAGCAACGTCCTCAATTTCAAACCCTGTTCCTGCCTTTGTTGGATATTTTCGCACTAGCGGCTTGGGGCATTTTGATGCTGAAATACTGGCAGAAAGGTCAGTTAAGTTTATTAATTCACCCGAATTACTTTGGGTTAGTCATTGCGACGGGGATTGTTTTAGTGCTGCTGGCAACGGTGAGGTTATTCCAGCTTATCCATCATGTCCGCCGACTCGCCAAAGGAAGGGCACCCGTTGTCCCTGTAGGTCAACATATCAGCTTATTTCCTCCCGGATGGAGTAGTGCGTTGTTCTTAGCGGCGGCAATTTTGGGCTTAGTCATCACACCGCAGGTCTTTGCTAGCCAAACCGCTATTCAGCGAGGCATTACGGAATCCACACTGATGACGAGAGTACAACCTCAATCGTTTCGGAGCAATAGTAACCCAGAAGAGCGATCGCTAATTGAGTGGGTACGAACCCTCGCTGTTTATCCCGAACCGGATGAATATACGGACGATCCAGTTAAAGTCCAGGGTTTTGTGGTCTATCCCCCGAATCTCCCATCACAATATCTGTTAATTTCTCGCTTCGTGATCACCTGCTGTGCTGCTGACGCCTATCCAGTTGGATTACCCGTGAAGCTCAATGGTACTCGTGATGCCTATCCCGTTGATAGTTGGCAAGAAGTTCAAGGTCGGATGATTACCGAAACTCTAGATGGCAGACGCCAACTTGTCATTGAAGCGAGTTCTCTCAAAAAAATTTCCAAACCAGAAAATCCTTACGACTATTAGCGCAAGAAGGCTCTAATGGATATTGCTTGCACAGTAAGCTTTTTGGACTAGTGGGTTATTCTCGCCACGCTGCGCTGGACTATTAGTTCAGTTTTCTGTCGAAGCTGATTCCGGAAAATGGGGTGTTACTCTTGTGGCTTTTGGTTAAGAAAAAAACTTGGGCTACAAAGAACATGAGTTCTAGAGATAAGCAGATGATAGAACGTCAATACCAAGGGACACGATACTTCTCGGTCTTAATTGGGCTACTGCGCGATCGCACTTTATTTCTGGAAGAAATTCGCACCGGCATCAAACTCAAGAGCAAGAGTACAGCTTTGCTCATCTGTAGTTCCATATTTTTCGCGATTTATGGAGCGATTATTGGCTCATTCAATGGTTGGGCGCAAGCATTATCTTCTGCTGTCAAACTTCCCTCACTCTACTTAATCACCCTGATTATTTGTTTTCCTACCCTCTACTTCTTTAATATTTTGTTTGGGTCTCGTAAAACCGCTGGGCAGCATTTTTCGATGCTCCTAACATCTGCTGCTGTAATTAGTGTTTTACTCTTTAGTTTTGCGCCGATTACTCTTTTCTTTTTAATTACTACCTACAATTATCAGTTTTTTAAACTGTTGAATGTAGCTATTTTTGCCATTACAGGCTTAATTGGCGTGAAATTTCTCTATCAAGGAATGCAGTTGCTATCAAAGGAAGATGAGGAAGGGATAACAACTCGGATGAGTGTTTTGCGATTTTGGCTGATCCTCTATGCTTTTGTCGGTACGCAGCTTGCTTGGACATTGCGACCTTTCTTTGGAACACCCAATTCCCCCTTTCAGCTATTCCGCGAAATGCAGGGAAATTTTTATTTAAATATTGCTCAAGCCTTGGGAGAAATTTTTGGTGCCCGTTAAGCCTGTTGATCTAAATTAAGGGGATATTCCATAACAACGCCCCACTTCTCTTTTCGTGTGGGTAATGCCTACTCTACAACCTATTTCCCAAACCTACACAGCTATTTTTAGACCAGCTTGATGCCAGTTTATTTCATGTTTGCTTGAATCCTTATCGTTAAGACAGACACTCAGAACTTGGAGAATTTTTGTGATGATTACTTAAACGGACTTGTGATTAAACATTAATCCGACGATATTTTGCTTGTACCCACATATATATAGCGTAGGCTACCAGACCGAGAGCAACAATTCCCAAAAGCCAAGGGCCATAAGGCTGCCGTGCCAGAGTTTCTAG
>CBKWLJ010000066.1:0-25360 GCA_966675205.1 uncultured bacterium | reverse complement strand
TCGCCCCCAACCTGGGTATACTTAGTACAATTGCACTCCCCTTGGAGATAGCGAGTTCCTTCCTAGCCGCTGCGCTAATCCTTTACGTCCCACAGCAAGCTTTAGGGCAAATTAGTCCAGAAGCTGGTTCTAACACCGTCGTTAACCTGAACGGCAACACCTTTGACATTACAGGTGGGCAAGTATCAGGTACCGGAACCGAGCAGAATCTCTTCCATAGCTTCCAGCAGTTTGGCTTGAATCAAACCCAAATTGCCAATTTTCTGGCGAACCCGAATATTCGTAATATTTTAAGTCGGGTTGTCAGTGGCGAACCCTCCATCATTAACGGTTTAATTCAAGTGACGGTGGCAGGAGGAGGTGGGACTCCGAATCTTTACCTAATGAATCCCGCCGGAATTATTTTTGGTCAAAGTGCCGGCTTAAATGTACCTGCTAGCTTCACTGCTACCACTGCTACAAGTATTGGTTTCGGCGATAACTGGTTCAATGCTATAGGTGCTAATAATTACGGAGCGTTAGTGGGCACCCCCAACCAGTTTGCTTTCTCAAGCGCACAGCCTGGTGTAATTGTCAACGCAGCTAACCTAGATAACGAGAACGGAGACTTAACGTTGTTGGGCGGCACTGTTGTCAGTACTGGTCAACTTAATGCTAAACCGACCCAATTCGATGTACCAGGGGGTCAAATTACGGTTGCGGCAATACCAGGTACAAGTTTTGTGCGTATTAGCCAAGATGGGCAGCTACTCAGTCTGGAAATTCAACCCCTAACAGCAGCGAATACGATGCCAGCTAACTGGACGTTACCGATTCAGTCTCTACCGGAATTACTCACAGGCGGTAGTGGAGGAAATGCTACTGGGCTAACGGTGAATAGCAATGGACAGGTAGAACTGACAGGCTCTAATGTGCAGGTGGAAAACGGTGATGTAGTGGTAAACAAGATTGGTAGAGATTCCTTCATCCTTGACGGGGGTTCTGTAACAATATCTGCCCCAGACAAGATTATTACAGGAGATATTAGAACTACGGCAGGTTCTGTAGACTTGTCTGCTACGGGCAATATCACAACAGGAAATATTTCCACAGGTGGTCTCAGTTATGCTGCCTATAGCTCTGTAAAATTGACTTCTACAAACGGCAATATAGTCGTTAAAACGATTGATGCAGGAGCGAATGGAATTGATATTAGAGCCGCTGGTCTTTTTCAGGCTACAGCTTCTGTTGACAACGGTGGTTTTGTAGATGGATACATCACTTCTCCTAATGCCAATCCCAGTTTAGGAGCATTCCTTGATAGTAAGAAGATTCAAGTTAATCCTAACGAATCAGTAAGGATAAAATTCGCGGATGCTCTTCCTATCAGTATTATTGCCCGGCCTGCTGGTGGTAGTAATAATGCCCCCATCACGATTCGATATGGAGATGCATCAAGAACTCTCATAGATCAGACATTTCCTATTGGTAGTGGTACGGGTCGAATTCTAGTGCAAGGTGGAGATGCAGGTTTTTATAGCGGGCCAAACATTAGTGGTAGGGTTGTCCCTGGCAATGATGAATTTGCCTTATGGGATGGTACTTCTTATGTAGCTATTACTCCTGATAATTATATAAATGACCTTGTTACAAATGAAACCTACGAACCTTTAGTATTTCCTTCACAAGCTTTTCCTGCTGATGGTAGCGGTACTGTTGGTGCAATTGTTGTAGGTGCAGGAAGTAATGGGAGCTTTTATGGAGGAACGCAAAATCTCGCTTTTGACCCAGTTCCAGTTACTCCTAATCCCACTAATCCAACGACTCCAACCAATCCTACAACCCCAACCAATCCGGTTATTGTCACCGACCCAGTCATTGACTCAATAACCCCAACCAATCCGGTTATTGTTACTGACCAGACAACCCCAACTAATCCGGTTGTTGCGACAAATTCTTCAACCTCTGATACGTCAAACAACACAACAAATCAGACAGACAGACCCCCTACAGAATTGGAGAAGAAGACGCAAGGTAATAGCTCTACTATTTCTTTATCGTTTGTTAGCTATGCAGGTGGAATTATTGATGTGAGTTCTATTGGTACTCTAACTAACTGTCATGGAACCGAGTTGAGAACTAATAGCGAGGGTAGGGTAGAAATCATCGGCTCTTGCCTGCCAAGACAAGAGAAAGAGGACGATCAAAAGCGGCTAGAAGTTAACTTGTTTAAATAAAATTTCAGGAGCATTTTATTCCCTGAAATTCAATTCATGCCACTGCAATGGATGGAAAAGAATTATGAAAAATTGCCAGCTATCCGTAGTTAGGTGTTTTAATTAGAAATTTAAGTGATTACCGACACAGAGGGGTTAAGGCAGTTTCTCTCGCCTTGAGCCGGGTTGCCAGCATTCCACCTATTTGAGCAAGACAACGATGAAACGAGCAACAGTCGGTATGATTGGGTCGATCGCAAAAGTTCTAGGTGCGATCGCTCCTTGGGGAGGTATGCTGAGTGCGATCGCAACTCCCTTGATGATAGCTGCACTGTGTCCCCCTCTCCAAGCACAAGTGCCACCCATCACTCAAGAACCAGGCACGAACACTAATATTAACCCCGATGCAGGCAACCCCAACCAATTTAATATCACAGGTGGGCAGCTCTCAGGAGACAATCAAAATCTGTTCCACAGCTTCCAGCAGTTTGGTTTGAACTCTGGGCAAATCGCCAACTTTCTGTCTAACCCCAATATCCGCAATATCTTAGGGCGAGTTATGGGGGGCGAACCTTCAATTATTAACGGACTCATCCAAGTCACAGGCGGACAGTCTAACTTGTATTTGATGAATCCTGCTGGGATTGTATTTGGTTCAGGCGCAAGCTTGAATGTGCCTGCCTCGTTCACAGCAACCACCGCTACAAGTATCGGTTTTGGGGCTAATTGGTTCAATGCTGCTGGTGCCAATGACTATGTTGCCCTTGTCGGTTCTCCCACTAGCCTTGCTTTCAATGTCAATCAGCCAGGAGCAATCATTAATGCAGCCAACTTAAGTGTAAATGGAGGAGACTTAACACTGTTAGGTGGCACTGTTGTCAATACTGGAAACGTTTCAGCACCAGGAAGACAAATTACAGTAGCGGCAGTAGAGGGTGGAAAGTTAGTGCGGATTAACCAACAGGGAATGCTGCTAAGTCTGGAGGTAAAACCCCTAACCTCGGCACAGACTCAGCCAGGAAACTGGACATTGCCAGTGCAGTCTCTACCGCAACTCCTGACAGGGGGCAATGTAGAAAGTGCTAGCGGAATAACCGTTAACTCTCAAGGACAGGCGGTACTAACAGGTTCAGGGTTGCAGATAGAGAATGGCGATGTGGTAGCCAAAAAGATGACAGCCGAAACAATACAGTTGGAGGCTAACCACAATCTCACTTTAGTAGAGAGCCAGCTACAAACAACAGGGGAGATGCAACTACTGGCAAAGGACATCGTGCAAGTGCGCGATACTGCTGAGCAACCTTTTATCGCTCAAGCTGGAGGCAACCTCAAGATTCAGGGCACCAATAAAATCGATATTTACGCACTGAATAACCCAGAAACGCTGCTCCAGAGCGGAGGGAATTTTACTCTAGTCAGTGAGGGGGATATTTCTACAGATGCTCACATTGCCAGTAGCGGCAACTTTTCCATTCTCAAACCTTCAGGGGAACCTGGTAACTTTACCAGTAAAGATGACCCAATTATTAGCGTCAATGGTGATGTTACGTTTGGTGATTACACAGGTGCAGCCCTCAAAGTTGAGGCGACAGGTAGCATCAATGCAGGCAATATTACAATTGATGGGCCCGATACGATTTTGGCAAATTTTTGCTCAACTGCTAATTGCTCCCACGATGCCAAACTTCTCGGCAGTAGTTTAGCTCTGATTTTGCGAGCAGGCGTTCCTCAATTGCAGGAAACTAATTTTAATTATCCTAATACTTCCTTCAGTAGTGTTCCTCCTGCTGCTACGGGAATCGGAGGAACAAACTTCACTCCATCAGGTAAAACGTCTGCACCAGCCACTATCAATATTACAGGCAACATCAATACCACAAATTTAGTCGGTGATGGAGGTCCTGTCATTTTGTCTGCACCAGGCACAATTACTGTTACAGGAGATATCAATGCCTCTGCTGTAACATCCCCTACAAGAACAGTTGGAGCAAATGGTGGCGCAATAAATCTGACGAGTACCGCAGGTGATATTCAAGTTAGAAATATTGAGACTCAAGGTATCTATATTTTTAACCCGAATGGAGACAGTGGGGGCAATCCCGGTTCAGTTACTATCAATGCGCCACAAGGAAATATTACTGTAGGTGATAATAGCGACTCAACCAAGGGGAATATCACAGGTGATTCTATTAATTTATCGAGTGGAAGCAATATTCAATTTGGTCGAATTTCGGGTTCTGATTCTGTTAATTTATCGAGTGGTGGCAATATTCAATTTGGTCGAATTTCGGGTTCTGATTCTGTTAATTTATCGAGTGGTGGCAATATTCAATTTGGTCGAATTTTAAGTGATGATTCTATTGTTTTAACTGCTAATTCGGGAGGAATTAGCGGTGGAAATACCGATTCCAACGAACCTACATCCATTTTCTCTGGTAGAGCCATACAAGTATCAGCTAGAGGTACTATTGATTTAGTCGGCAGTACCTCTGGAGATTCTGTAACCTTGTCTTCTACAGGGGGTGATGTCATCGTTGGAACAATTACCTCAGGCGCTGGTGGTATTGATATCACAGCCGCTGGTCTTTTTCAAGCTAGAGGCTCTTTTAAACAGGTTAGTCTTGCTGGCAGAATTCGGCCCCAAAATAGCACTGAATTAAGCAGTTTCTTGAAGGAGAAAGGAATCCCATTCGATCCAGAGGTACCTGTTGACGTTACCTCAGGTTTAGATGAAGAAACATTAATTCCCATTAGCATTCTGGCTAAACCTAGTAGTGACGTCCCTGCTGGTTCTCTGAATGCTCCTATTACAATTCGATACGGCGGTGCAACTCGAACACTGGTCGATCAGACATTTCCTGTTGAAAAGCCTGACCCTGATTTACCTCAAACGTTTAGTCGCATTCTTATTCAAGGTGGAGATGCAGGTTTTTATTCAGGTCCGACTGTTACAGGTCTCCTTTTTCCTACCATCAACGATAAATTTGTAACACGGACGTTCAATTCTAATACTTCTACATCTGCTTTTGTCCCTGTTAGCTCCGATACATTTACGCTGAATCGCACACCGGATGACTCTCGATCTTCACTCCTAATCAGGAATGAAAGATACAGTGCTACATTTCCCTCCAGTACATTTCCTGCTAACAGTAGCGGTACAGCTGGAGCGATTATCGTAGGATTTGGTACTAACACAGGCTTTTACGGTTCGACTCAAAATCTCGCTTTTGACCCACTGCCAGTGGCTCCTAATCCTACCGATCCGATCAATCCAAATCCTCCTATCAATCCACCAGACCCAACAAATCCTGTTGTTATTGACCCAAGAACTGATATAACAACCCCAGTCAATAATACGGTTGCGAGCGCAGATACGACAACATCAACTGATTCTACTCCCACTAATTCTTCAACCAATGATACATCAAACAATACAACTACTCAAACGGATACCTCCTCTACAGAATTGGAAAAGAAGACACGAAGTGATACTTCAACAACTTCTTCATCTGTGTTTGGCTATACCGATAAGATTCTTAATATGAGCTTAGAGGAGGGAGCGATCTCCTGCCATGCAACGCAATTGAGGGTGAGGAAAAATGGCAAAGTAGAACTGATTGGCTCTTGTTTGCCAAGAGAACATGAGGAGCCGAAAAAGCTGTCTGAAGTGAATTTATTTGAGGGACGTTTTGCTCATCTTTTGTTTCCTACATTTCAATTTATGTCGCAGCAATTCATGGAAAATATCCCTGAATAAATGGCAGTAATCGGCAATCAAAGGTTCTAACTTAGAAGGTAGAATATTTACTCTATTGACAGCTATGCAACCTCACAAAATTGGTTTGACGGTACTTGTTACTCTCCTTACCACTATCTCGCCATTGTTGACGGGTATGGTTCCGGCACCATTTCCCACAGCACGAACCTTGGCACTAACCCAAGATACTCGCAAGACATCAGCAGACCAACTCATACAGCAAGGCATTGAGCAGTATCAGCAAGGTAAGCTGGACGCGGCAATTCAATCTTGGCAGCAGGCGCTGAAAATTTACCAGCAACTCAAAGAGCGTCAGGGTGAAGCAACAGCACTCGGAAACTTGGGTGCAGTGTACTTGGCAATGGGAAACTACAAACAAGCGATCGCATCCTTGCAACCCTTGATACCCATTACCCAATCATTAAGCGATCACAACGGTGAAGCACGGGCTTTAGGTAATCTGGGAATTGCTTACAAAGGTTTAGGTGACTACGACAAAGCCATCGCTACCCATCAGCAAGCCTTGACGCTCATGCGGCAGCTAAAAAACCGCCAAGGCGAGGGACAGATTCTCGGAAATTTAGGCAATGCTTATGAAGCATTAGGCAATTATGACAAAGCCATTGAATCCTATCAGCAGAGTTTAACTATTGCTCAGGAAGTCAAAGACCGTTCGGGAGAAGGTGCAGCTTTAGGAAATATAGGGACGATTTACGCCAACCAAGGCAAGTACGACGAAGCGATTGAGGCGTATCAGCAGAGTTTAGCGATTACACAAGCGATTGATGACAAGGCAGGACAAGCGAATACTCTCAACAATCTAGGCATTGCTTACCAAGTCAAGGGTGATGCAGCCAAAGCCATTGATTACTATACCCAAGCGTTGACCTTGGCACGGACAATTGGCGATCGCCAACTCGAAGCCAGGACACTAGGAGGCTTAGGACTAACCTATGAAGACCAACGCGACTACCCAAAAGCGATCGCACATCAACAGCAGACCTTGAAAATCGCCCAAACAATAGGCGATCGTCACCTCGAAGCACTAGCTTACAATAACTTAGGTCATGTACTGTTGGACTCAGGCAATCTCCCAGAAGCCGAGAAACAACTTAGAGAAGCCTTAACGATTTTTGAATCCCTCCGACCTGGTTTGACGGATGCCGATAATGTGTCGATTTTTGACACCCAAGTATTCTCCTACAATCTGCTGCAACAAATCCTCATCGCTGCCAAAAAACCTGACGCCGCTTTAGAAATATCCGAGAGAGGTAGGGCGCGTGCTTTTGTCGAATTACTCGGTCAACGGTTATCTCCGCAAGCAGCGCAAAACTATAAAACCAAGGCACAACCCCCCACGATTCAGCAAATTCAGCAAATCGCGAAAACTCAAAACGCCACACTGGTGGAGTATTCCATCATTCCCGACGACGATTTTAAATTTCAAGGCAAGCTGCGAGGGCCATCCTCCAAACTCTTCATCTGGGTTGTCCAACCTACTGGCCAAGTCGCATTTCGTGAAGTTGATCTGAAAAACCTTCAGCCAGTACCGGGACAGGCAAAAAGCAATACCCCAACTTCCTTAGAAGACCTCGTTCGTGCCAGCCGGAATTTGGCAGGCCCTTACGCCCAACGGAACGAACCTGTAAGAAAGCAACTTTATCAGCTTTTAATTGAACCCATTGCCGAGTTTTTACCAAAAGACCCTACAGAGCGAGTGGTTTTCATCCCCCACGAAACCCTATTTTTGTTACCTTTTCCAGCACTCCAAGACGCCTCCGGTCAGTACTTGATTGAAAAACATACGATTTTGACCGCACCAGCTATTCAAATACTCGATCTGACGTACCAACAACGGCAAAATCGAGCCTCAAAAAATGCAGAATGGCTACAAGGGAAGAATGCTCTGATCGTAGGCAATCCCAAGATGCCTGCCGACCTCGAGCCATTACCTGCTGCTGAACAAGAAGCGATAGAAATTGCCCAGCTTTTGAATACCAAAGCCATTACTGGGGAACAGGCAACCAAGACGAGTATTGTCAAGCAGATGGCTCAAGCGCGACTGCTGCATTTTGCAACTCACGGCTTACTCGATGATATCAAGCAACTGGGTGTACCGGGTGCGCTCGCACTTGCTCCTTCCCCAGGTGATGAAGGATTCCTCACAGCAGGAGAACTCCTGAATTTAAAGCTCAATGCAGACTTAGTTGTCCTGAGTGCTTGCAACACCGGTCGAGGAAAAATCACAGGTGATGGTGTTATCGGGTTATCTCGTTCCCTAATTAGTGCTGGAACTCCGAGCGTTGTTGTCTCTCTGTGGTCTGTCCCCGATGCACCAACGGCCCTGTTGATGACCGAATTTTATCGCAATCTCAAGCAAAATCCTGACAAAGCCCAAGCGTTACGTCAGGCTATGCTAACAACCATGAAACAACAATCCAATCCTTATAACTGGGCCGCTTTTACACTAATTGGTGAGTCGTGATATCTTTTAAATTATGAATTATGAATGCTGAATTATGAATGAAGAATTTAGGCTTTTAGGAATAAATTTTGACTACTTCTAAATGGAGACCACTAATTTTTTAGTTTGGACTTCTTTCCCGCCTATAAATTGCAACCTATTTCATAATTCATAATTCACAATTCATAATTTTTGGTCAATTCTTCAGCAGTAAATAATACAATTGCCCCTCCGCAACCGTAACCCCTGCCCGATCGCCTGCCTCATCTCCTGTTCCCAAAAAGTAATCCACGCGACCTGGGCCTCGAATTGCGCCTCCTGTATCTTGGTCAAGCACATAGCGCGTCACGGTGTGAAATTCCATTTTTCCATTAGATTTCTTAAACGGAAAAGGGGCATGAATCAAGGCTAAAGCGCCAGGTGGCATCAGCGACTTATCCGTTGCGATCGAGCGAGAAGCAGTGAGAGGAACGCTAATACTACCCATTGCTGGTTCACCGTGGTTTTCTTTAAAGAACACAAAACTCTTGTCGCGGGGAATATAGGTATTGAGTTCCTCTGGATGTTTCTGGAAATACTCCAAAATAATCGGCATTGTCATGCCTTCTAGCGGCAATTTACCATCATCAGCCAGTGCTCGTCCGATACTGCTATAGTTGTAAGCCGTATGACCTGCATAGCCTACAGTCGTCTGCGTCCCATCAGGCAGAACGAGTCGAGCAGAACCTTGGATATGAATCAGGTAAGCTTGTAAGCGATCGCGCAACCAAAATATTTCCAATCCCCGTAGCTTTCCCTTTGAAGCTTGTAAACCATCCTTTCCTTCTAGTCGTTCACGGGTAGGATGAGGTTTGGGCCAAGAATCTAAACCGGGTGGCCGTCGATACAGGGGGTAGCGATACTCTGGAGTCGGTACGCGACTAGCTGCATAAACTGGCTCGAAGTAGGCCGTAAACAATACATTCCCCAAACCATCTTTGCCCACGGACTGGTAAAAGACAAACTCCCGTTTTACTGCTGCTTCTAGTTCCTTGGATGACTTCGACGAAAGTACCAACTGCCGAAATCGCACAAGACTGCGATAAACCCTATCGCGAGTAATTCCAGCAACTCGATATCTTTGGTAAGCCTTCGCTGCTGCACCACTTTGCAAGTAACGCAGACTCTGATCGATTGCCGCTAACAGCGCTTGTTTGTCTCCAGGTTGGTCAAATTGACCCCAAAGTTGCTCATCTACCCCTAAATTTTGTGACTCACAACTTTCAAACGATGTTGCTGCCTGTTTGGGTCGCACTGGCTCCCTAAATCGATCTCGGTCAGACATCGGCTTATACTCATTTTGGAACCAGTTAGGAGACGCAGTCAGTAAAAGACAGGGCAAAGAAGAGATTTTTTCTAAATTAGAGGTAGCAGTAACTCCTGCTTGGAGAGCCTTATCCTTATCCCTGAAGGGTTGAGAGAGACTGGAAAGAACAATCCAAATACCGATTCCTAAGCTAAGAGAGTAGCAAACAAGTGTCCGGATCATAGGTCAAATCTTCGCGACGAGACTAGTGCAAGAAGGCTCCGAGGCTTCAAGGGAAGAACCCCTGTACAAGAAGCCTCTAAACCTTTTTAAACGGGTGGGTTATTTCCACGGCGCTCTACTTGAGAGAGGACAGAAGTCATTGTGACTTGAAAACTAGAGACACTTCAGTATCTTCTTTATCTTGCCTTAGCCCAGGTTATATCGGGTGATGAAAATTGCAAGTGAGCCTGGAAACACCTGGTTCAGGACTTGTCCAAAAATAATTTCGCCATTTCCTGATTTGAGTACGGCAATATTACTACCTAAATTTTCCTCATTTTTTCCTGATGCCGTCGCCTCAATTCCGGATACAGCAATATAGATGCACCCTGATGACTAACCGAGAGCGGTTTCGCTCTCGTTTTTTTTTCTAAACTTTCAAGAGGGAATATTGAAGAGGTCATCATAAAGTATTTTTCTCTAAAGATAAATAAAAAAATAATATTTACCCTGCATAAAAACCGAATAAAAAAGCGAGAACTCAAACAAGCAAAAGCTAAAGGGTGCTTTTAAAAGAGGCTTAAGCATTTGATTTAATCTATCCATCTCTGGCTCTAATTTTTTTATTATGAATAATCTAAAATCCCTGCGAAAGCTAGGGTCTCCCTGTCGCTTGCGTTTTTATAGCAATGGGAGACGCCAGATTGTGTTTCAAAAAAGTGCGGCTTGGTTAATCAGCATCCTTTCTGCTATTGAAGCGATCGCTCCCCATTCAGCAATTGCTCAATCTATTACCCCTGCTATTGATGGAACGAACACAAGCGTTATTTCTAATGATAACCGCTTTAATATCCAAGGCGGAACGCTATCGAGCAATGGGGCAAATCTATTCCATAGCTTCCAAAATTTTGGTCTAAATGCAGGAGAGGTCGCTAATTTCCTGTCTACCCCCCAAATTCAAAATATTCTTGGTCGGGTAGTCGGGGGAGATGCTTCAATCATTAACGGTTTAATTCAGGTAACAGGGGGCAATTCTAACCTGTTTTTAATGAATCCAGCAGGAATGATTTTTGGTCAAGGTGCCAGTTTGAATGTACCTGGCTCATTTACGGCTACCACTGCCAACGGGATTGGTTTAGCAGAGGGATGGTTTAATGCAGTTGGCACGAATGACTATCAAAATTTGGTCGGCACCCCGAATCGTTTTGCCTTCACAATGAGTCAACCAGGAAGCATCATTAATGCAGGTAATTTAGCTGTAGGTGAGGGCAAAAATCTCAACCTGCTGAGCGGCACACTCATCAATACAGGTTCCCTTTCGGCACAAGGGGGTAAAATTGCGATCGCTACCGTACCGGGAGAGACTGTCGTGCGTCTCATTCAGGAAGGTATGGTGCTAAATTTAGAGTTTGAGCCAATAACAGATAATACCAACCTGTTGCCGATAGCTGCCGGAATATCTCCTTGGGACTTACCCAGACTGCTCACTGGAGGAAATATTAGCAATGCGACAGGAGTAACGGTTAACTCGGATGGTACGGTGAATCTTACGGGTTCTAGCTTGCAGGTAGACAAGGGTGATGTGGTGATGGCAATGCCTCAGTCATCTATCCAAGCTCACAAAGCAACCTTGTCAGCAGTCAATAATCTTACTCTGCTGGAAAGCCAGCTTCACACGACAGGTGATTTAACACTACAAGCCCAAAATAGGGTGTTCATTCGAGATAGCACTGAACATCCCTTTGTAGCTCATTCCGGAGGTGAACTCACCATACAGGGTGATCAGAACGTTGATATTCTGGCGCTGAATCATTCTGGAACACCGTTTCAGAGCGGCGGTGACACCACTATTATCACTGACGGCAATTTTTCTGGCGATGCTCACTTTGCTAGTGGAGGTAGCTTTGCTATTCTCAAACGCTCCGGCGCTCCTGGTAACTTTGTCAGTCTCAATGACCCTATTATTAGCTCTAATGGGAATGTCTTTTTTGGCAACTATACAGGCTTTTCCCTCAAGGTAGAAGCGCAAGGTAGCATTACAGCCGGGAATATCAATATTACAGGTGCAGATTCTACTCTTTCTGGCACCGATCCCGATATTCCGATTTTGGCAAATCATCCATCCTTGATTTTACGAGCGGGATTGACTTCGCTGGCAAATCCTGCCAATGTGCCTCCTGCTCAAACCACAGGAGGAACGGACTTTACCTCTCCCCTTGGTTCATTGGTAGGCAACATTACTGTCGGTAATATTACTACTGCTGGTGGCCCGATTATTCTGGCAGCTCCTAGTGAGATTCGGCTGTACGGCCCCAATATCATGTCGAATAACGGTGACATCACCTTCGAGGGCAATGTTGTTCTCAATAATGCTGTTCCGGCCTTTACAATAGACAGCGGCAACGGCAACATTCTCATAACTGGGACAGTTAGTGCAGCGGCTTTTTCTCTGCCCGATTCCACTTTCCGAGAAGGATTTAACAGCAATAGCCTTGTGCGTAATGATGACAGTTCTAGTGGCTTAATTCCTCTCGGTTTCACTGTCAATTTTTTTGGTTCTATCCAAGACTCTCTCTACATCAATAACAATGGCAACGTTACCTTTGATAGTCCACTTTCCACGTATACACCTTTTCCCCTCAACAATACGACAAGAATCATCATTGCTCCCTTCTTTGCCGATGTAGATACGAGACATGCAAATTCAGCCGTCACAGCCTACGGTACAGGAACAGTAGATGGTCATCCTGCTTTCGGTGTAACTTGGGATGGGGTTGGTTATTATGCAAGTCGTGCAGATAAGTTGAATCACTTCCAGCTTGTAATTACTGACCGAACCGACACCGGAACAGGCAATTTTGATTTTGAATTCAACTATCGGCAAATTCAATGGGAGACAGGTGCAGCCAGTGGCGGCCTGAATGGGTTGGGTGGATCTTCAGCTCGCGTAGGCTATTCCAATGGCAGTACCGTTAACTACGAGCTTTCCGGTTCAGCCGTCAATGGTGCTTTTCTTGATCATGGCCCGAATAGCTTAGTTAGCAACAGCCTTAATAGTGATTTAGCTGGACGATACCGTTTCCAGGTTAGGAATGGTGATGTCACGCCAGCCGCTACTATCTTTCCAGACTTGACGCTTCATGCGGGAACGGGCCGTGTTAATGTCAATACCATTGGTAATGGTACTGATGTAGGTGCTGTGACCATTACTTCTAGTGATGCTGTCACGCTCAACGGTAACATTACCACTGCCGCAGGTCGAGATATTGCGATCGCAGGCAATACCATCATCGGCAGCCATGCTCATCTCACGACAACTGCTAGCGGTGGAAACGCAGGTAATGTTGCGCTTCAAAGCACAGACAGCGATATCACAGTTGGTTCAATTCATGCCACTACTACCAGCGGCCAAGGCGGCAAGATTACGTTAACTGCTGCCGGAAGGCTGACTACTCATCACATCAATACGAGTTCTATCGATGACAGAAGTGGCGATGTTCGCCTCGCGGCAGGAAATGACATCCAGGTGACTACCATCAATACCCAGGGAGGAACAACGGGTGGCATCGTGGACGTTACCACCGAACGATTTTTCCGAGCCACTGGCACCTTTACCGACAATAATGGCGTAGTAGCTAGCATTTCCAGCGATGGCGGCACTAGTGGCGGTGCGATTACCATTCGGCATGGCGGCAATGGTGTTACTCCCTTTATCGTTGAGGATGCTACGACGAACGGTACGACTGGCAGCATCACATCTGGAGAGACAACCATTAACCCCAACTCTTCTTTCCTGTACACTCATTTTGAGCCGCCCAATATTTCAATTATTTCTGTTCCACCTCCAGTAGCATCACCCCCTCCACCTGTACCACCTGCATCACCTCCACCTGTATCACCTGCAAATCCACAATTCTCGTTAACTTGTACTTTAGCTTTGACCCCCTTAGAGGTGCGAGAGGAAGCTGTAATAGAAGATGACTCAAAAAATTCAGCAACGGAATCTGGGAAACAGCTAATCGTCTATCTTGATGAAAACAATTGCCAAACCTCTACCCAGCGAACGGTTGATATCAGCTTGCCGCAGGCACCAACACTTTCACTGGAGGACGAAAAAAGCTCTCCTGCCTCAACGGATTGAACAGCATTCCTGAAGCAGACTATTAGTTTTCTGTGTTGACAATCTTCAAAACTCATACCAAGTTGGGTTCATCCGTAGTACTTTCTCTCCCCCTTGTCCTCCTTATCCTCCTTCGCTATCTACTATCTTTGAGGAGCAACTTCGTATCAACTGCCCCTAGCGGTTTTAAGGTTGCAATCGCCAGCATGAATTAAAACTGGCTGTGAAAGCGCACTCACCACAGCATCAAGACAGCGATCGTCAGTTAACATCCAAGAATGGAGGCGAACGGGTATTGTGATCTCTTTCCCTACTGGCATTTGAGAACTATTCGCAGGGACAATGATCAGATCGTAAGGCGTCCAGATTACCGTAAAATTCAGCCGCTCTAAAATATCCACCGCATCCCGATTCAAATCCAGTAAAAACTCACTGTCTGGACGCATCTGAACACAACCGGGACGCCAAGAGAGGTAACCTGCTAAGGTGCCATTGTTGGGCGCAGATATACTCACAAAGCGCTGCACTCGCTCAATTCCCCCCAAGCGTTGGATATAGTAGCGGGACACAATACCTCCCATACTGAATCCAACCACATCGATCGCTTGCTTAGGATCAAACTGCTTTTCGACATAATCCGCCACTTGCTGGGCTAATACGTCCAAACAGCAGTCGCCGTTGTTGGGTATCATGTTGAAGCTATGAACTGACCAACCCAGTCTGTTGAGATAAGGAGCCATCTTCGTAAAAACGGCTGTTGTATCAGTAATACCGTGAATCAGTAGTACAGGGTTGCGTTCACCCAGTGTACGTGCCGCGTAATCCTGACGTTGAGGGGTTGTGTAATCACCTGAACTATGCATTGTTAATCGAATCACTTACTAACCCCAGCATAGTCATCTCTTGAGAAATAATGGAGATACTGTAGTACAGCAAGCTGATTGGCTTAGCTGTGCCCTAACTCTGAAACTTAAGGGGAGGGGATTTGAGCAACAAAGGCAGAAAGCTCCAAGGCAGCAGACTTTTGTGACCAAGCCCCTTTGGGGCGGGAACTCCTGAATAGGGAATGGGGAAGGGGGGAGATATAAGCCCCGAAGCTCAAGGATGCAAGCCCCTGAATTGATGAATGGAGAGGAAAAAATACTTGAAACGTTAGCGAAGCGGGACGAAGTCCGGCAGCTTGATGCGAGGTTTCAAAGCGTCCTGATCCAAATCCCCTGTTTTTAAGTAGGGGGATTGCCCGTTCCCTGTTCCCCGTCCCCCGTTCCCTCTTAATACCTTCGTCCTTTGCCCACAACCGAAGGGAGTCAGAATACCCGTACCCCACTGAAATTTTTTGTAGTGACTCCCCTTCTGTGACAGGTTTGAATGCCCTTGGAGAAGAAAGCCTTCTGCCCTCTGCCCTTGTACTTCTGCCTTCTTCAAGCCCTTCATATCTTTAGGAAGATTTGGCTATACTTTCACTGACTTTATGAGATGATTGTAAACACGCATGAATTATGCTCTAACGTTTACTGCTTAGAAGCTGAACAAGATATACTGACTTTAAGGTAAGTGTAAAGCTTTGTGAAGAAGAATTCATGAATCTTGCACAGAGTCACCGTAAAAACTCATAATTCAATCGGGTTGAAACTTATGGAAAATCTTTACAAAAAAGGTATCTACCTAGGTCAGCAACCGTAATAATAGTTTTGTATCAAGGTTGGCAGAATGTTCTTCCATCTTTGGCAAATCACATAAATTCATCTAAAGGCGCAGGAGTATCACTAAAATGTTTGGTTTTATCAAAAAGTTGTTCGGCGGAATTTTCGCTTTCTTGGGTGGGCTGTTCGGTGGGAAAAAATCTCAAGATGCAGCGTCTGCTCCTAAAACGAAAAAATCACAGGGATATTTTCTGGAATTAGACGATAGCGGAAGCGTGAAATCAGCGACTGAAGCTAAAAAACCAGAACCAGTAAAAGCTAAAGCTTCAGCTCCAGCCGAACAAGCAGAACCAGCGAAGGCAGCAGTTGCAACACTCGAACGTCCTCAAGCTGAGCCTAAGGCAGAAGCTAAGCCTGCCGTAGCCGCTAAGGATGTATCTCCTGAAAACGGGAAAGTCAAGATCGAGGCGCAGCCTAACCCCCCAGCAACAGCAGCTAGTAACGGCAAAGTTGAATCTAAAGATGAAGCAACATTTGCTCCTAACTACTTACTTCCTCAGGCTAGCAGCAGTCGTCGTCGTCCTGGCCCCAGCATGGATATGTTCCGGGATATGGCGCGTCAGGTCAAACCCCGTAGCTAAGTTAGTTACCAGTCAACAATAATTCGTAATTTTTAATTCGTAATTCGTAATTGCCCCACAGATAGAATCTGAAGGCTTGAAACAAGGAGAATGTTTATCTTTCTCAATTAATGAATTGAGGGGCATATATCCTAAAATAATTTAATTACGAATTACGAACCACGAATTATTAATGATTTGACCAGGTGTTTCCCAACTACTCTTAACTGGAGATGAAAAATTCCTTTGCCAACAGGTACAACTCAGTACAAATTAAGGGATTTTAACACTTTTTCAATCATTTCTAAAGAAAATCAGTCCGCTATACAACTGAAATGCTGGGTCCCAAGGTGTCTCTTTACGGCGAAACAAGTCGATATGAGACGGCAGGTGACCCAGCATTTCTCTAAAATCGATCGCTGTTTCGGCAAAAATTTTGAAATCTGACCAAATGGGAATTTGAGGCAAGGACTGGTTGAGGAAATTAACCAAGTTATTCCAGTTTGTTCGGGTGGTTTCTTGTTGTAGAGAAGGAGTTTTTAGGTTTTTGGGCTGGCTTTGACGGGGTTTTGAGGAGAAAGCCATTCCCTGCTGAAATTGGTAATTGCGATCGCAAAAACGCAGGATACTGTTTCGTCCTGGTAAATGCAAGTCACAAACGGCGACGTAATCTAGGGTTTGGGTTTTGCGCTTTAAGTTACCACGAGCGTCGCGATCAACCACTTCGTCAAACAAGGGTAGCATCCCTTCTACTCTTTGAGTCACTTCTGACCATTTGAACGCTAAGGAACCTAGCTGGCCTTGAGCATTCTGGCAAATAACGCTGGCTTGAGAAGATGAGCTACTCTCAGCAAAATAATTGACGTTAAATACATTGAGTTTCTTGATATCTGCGATTACGACGGCAAAGCAGGGAATCGACGCTTGCCGTAGAGAGGATACATAAAATTGCAGTTCTCCTACTGGCCCAGTGCGATATAAGCGCCAGCCACGTATAGGTAGCTGTAACCTGGCGCTGTAAGCATCAATTTGCATAATCCGAGCAAACTTGGGAACGGCTTCCGTTTTCGCTTCGGCGGTGATGGGTTCGAGTACTAAGCACCCCAACTCTGCACTATTAGGCTCTGCTGTAGCTTGAGCAAGAGCTTGTTGGCGTCGTTCCTGCTCTATTTTTTCTAAACGCCCCAATCCCTGACGCGCTTGAGACATAATTTTGGGATTTGTAGTGTCTCGCAGTAACTGCCGATAAACTGTTTCCGCAGATTCCAGCTTTCCTGTGGCTTCGTGTAGCCTTCCTACATAAAGCCGTACCATCGGATTTTTCGGGTCCTGCTTTACGAGTTGTTTAAGTAATCGGGCAGCCGTTCGATAATCTTTTCGCTCAAAGGCATCAGCAACTTGGTCAATCATAGGGGTTGAAGGTTGCAGGTTAGCAGGTTGCAGGTTAGCAGGTTGCAGACCAAACTTTCAACTTTCACTGCTTTAACCTTCAACCTTTTGGGCAATCTCCTCCTAGTTACCGTTTGTCATCTCCATAAATGACGCAACTAACGATAGAGCAACAATTGGGGCCGTAACAGCTCTGAGGATACGACGCCCTAAGGAAATCGCTTGGAATCCGGTAGCTGTAGCTTGCTCTACTTCTGCGGTGGTCCAGCCGCCTTCAGGGCCGGTAGCAATGACAATGGATGAAGGGAGAGATTCCAATCCTTGATTGAGGAGGCAACTCAAAAGATGGGGTGCATCGCCCCGTGCTACACCAATGTAGCGCTGAGCGTTGGATAATTCAGGAAGCTGGAGACTTGCAGCAAAGTTCACAGGGTTAAAAATCGTCGGTACGACTTGGCGTTCCGACTGCTCTGCTGCCTCTTGGGCAAGCCGTCGCCAGCGTTCAACTTTCTGGGGACTGGGATTGAGCAGGGTGCGATCGCTTTTCAACGGTACAATGCTCGCAACCCCCAATTCGGTCGCCTGATACACCACATCATCAAATCCATTGCCTTTGGGCATTGCAGCCATCAACGTCACACAGAGGAGTAACTCAGTATTAATGGAGAGAGACTCAATAATTTTAGCTTGCGTCAGGTTGGATTCTAACTCACTGACGTACCAACTCCCCTTTCCATCCATGGCAATAAAGCGAGAGCCTTGCCCCAAACGTAACACTCGACTCAGGTAATGCTGCTGGGGAGGAGTCAAAGAAATCTGTTCCCCTTGTCGTTGTTGAGGTGCAATCACTAACCGTTGCAATTGAGTCAATTCATTCTCCCAAGGAAACTATTCGCTATTCCATCAGTGTACCGACCCCGAAGTCACCAAACTAGGAGAACATCCTGTAGCAGCGCAGCTTTGCTTCATATAGTCTCAAATCTCATCAAGAGGAGTGTTTAGTTTTGCCTTTTCCCTTTTGGCTTTCACCTCACAATCCCGCAAACCACTCATAACCTTGATCTTCCCAATAGCCCCTACGAGGTAGCAAATCACTCAGCAACGTGATCCGCATCACCCACTTACTCTGCTTGTAACCCAGTTTGATGGGAGAAGCGAGACGAAGCGGTGCACCATTATCAATACTTAATGGCTGACCATTTTTCTGATATGCCATCAACGTTTGGGGATGTAACGCTGAGGCAATATCCCAACTCTCGTAGTAATTATCTGCCGAAAAAAAGTAAACGTATTTAACATTCGCCTGCGGTTGGGCAAGGGCAACCAAATTCCGCAACTTTACCCCAGCCCATTGCACGATCGCAGCCCATCCCTCAACACAAACATGGCGAATCGTCATGGAAGAAAGAGGCATTTGTTGAATTTCTTCCATACTCAAACTCAAAGGATTATTCACCTCCCCATCCACAATTAAACGAAACGATACAGGGTCAATTTTCGGGGTAAAACCAAAAGTATTAACAATTAAATCATCGGGTTCAATCGCACTTACAGGAAATTCAGGAACAGGTTTTTGAGGATTCAACAACAAAGCTTCTACCGTTTGATTGAGAGGTTCAAACGCTTTCCCAACCACATCTTCAAATATAGGCGTTCCACAACCTCCTAACAGTAAACCCATGCTAGAGAGTCCAGATAACTGAAGAAATTGGCGGCGTGATAAGGGACGACGAGGAGCTTGAATCAAACTCTCCTCAGAGGTTATCTGAAAAGTACCAGACATTCCTCGATCTCCCCTAGCCCCCCTTAAAAAGGGGGGAATCAAAGCACTCAAAGTCTGCCTTTTTAAGAGGGATTTAGAGGGATCTTCCACGATAGGGTGTGGTAAAAATGACTTCTCAGACATCCTCTCAATAGGAACACGGATATAATTTTTCATTCCTTTAGGGTGAATTAAGTGCAGGTAGATTGAGTTAAATCTGAAATTTAGAGATTTAAAAGCTTACCAAAGCATAGAATCAATTAGCCGCTGACCTCCGACTTTAAAACCGAGTAGGGCATGAATGATGGCAAAGATAATGACTATTGGCACTGACATAAAATGAACAATTCTGAGTGCCTGCCAACTCCCAAAAAATTCAACAATCCAAGGCAACTGAGCGGGTTTATACATACCTAAGCCACTGAATATAGCCAATAGCAAGACGGGAATAATTACCGTGTAAGCTAAGCGATGCCAAGCATAACTGAGGCGCTTAGGATTTCTAGTTTTTTGCAGAGCTTTGAGGTCATTAGACCCTAAAAATCGATGCTGCCAACGACGAGTAATCAGAATGTATAAACCGTACCATAGCAGGTTGAGGGAAAATATCCACATTGTCGCAAAATGCCAATGTCTACCTCCAGCCAGCCAACCTCCTAGCAAAAATATCGGTGGAAAATGCCAACCGGCACGTCCCCCAAAAACTGGATTGGCGTTATAAATTTGAAGTCCACTAGTAATCATCAAGAATAGGCTAATGAGATTTACCCAGTGAAAAATTTTGGCCAAAATCGACTGATTGGGCCAAGGACGAAACTGAGATGTTTGAGAGGACGGCAATGAATCCATAGCTCTTGTAAAAGTGCATGAGGATGGGGAAAGAACCCTAGCAGCTCATTTTACGGTGGAAAGGAAAATACAAAAAATCCCACCAGCTTCTAGCCGTGGGATTATCAAGCTATTTCAAAAACTCTTAGTCAACCAAACACAGGCTCAAAACTAAGCTGCTCCACATCTAGGCAAGCACTGATATTGTTGAAAAAAATCTTGTGGGATGGACCGACAAGCCCGTCCCAACGCGAGCAAGTTAAATGTGGAATAGCTTAGTAGGCTGTGTTTAGTCATGTCGCCTCCTCGTCAGCATGAAAAGTAATGGTTGCCTGAGGAGCTATTAGGAGAGACTCAATCTCTACCTGGGAGAGAACCTAACAAGTTCGGTAGGAGACTACTAGGGATTGGTTGTGCTGTCCTCTGTCTTAGTAGCATCTTTAGCGTCGTCACTCTTAGTAGCATCTTTAGCGTCGTCACTCTTGGTAGCATCTTTAGCGTCGTCGCTCTTGGTAGCATCTTTAGCGTCGTCGCTCTTGGTAGCATCTTTAGCGTCGTCGCTCTTGGTAGTAGCAGGACTTTCCGTGGTAGCACCAGGAGCAACATTTTCAGTAGCCGGTGAAGCAGCAGGATCGACCTGATTTTCGGTATCGGCAGGGGCGTTAGAGCAGGCAGCCAAACTTGTAGTCAGAATTAGACCAGCGATGACGCAAAGTGTTTTCCAGTTCATATTCCTCTTTACCAACCTTCAGGGATTTCGATTTAACAGGCCACCAGATCAGGGTTATTTGGTGGTTCTTCTTTTAATACGGATGAGGTGCCCGTTTGGATTGCAAATTTCCTGAAAAAAGTTGTGAGTTGCTGAAAACCTGAAATTGTATACATCCAATCAGCTCTTAGAACCGTATCTAGATAAAGGAGATCCGGTTTTTTCTGGAGATGCGCGTATTGCTATGGCTGGAATCTACGTGAAAAATATTGGTTCAGGTCTGTTCTACGAAAAACCAATGGATCTTGACTGTACTGTAACAGGAGACAATAGTAATAACCTTCAGAGTGATGAGGAGCTGTTTCGATCGCTCAAGTCCGGTGAGTCTTCTGCCTTGGGCATTCTCTATGATCGTTACGCTAGTCTGGTTTACAGGTTGGCACTGAGAATTTTAACCAATCCCCAAGAAGCCGAAGACTTAACTCAAGAGATTTTTCTAAATCTCTGGCGTAGCGGCTCTTACAATCCGTCTCGTGGTTCTCTGGGAAGCTTTTTAACAACCCTAACTCGATCGCGGGCAATTGATAAGCTTCGCTCCCGTGGTACCAACCTTAAGACTATCCAACGCTGGGGCCAGTTGATGGCTACTGAAACCTCTCCTACTACACCTTTTGAGTCGGCTGATTTAAATCAACGCTCAGATTCTGTCCGCACTGCATTAGCTCAACTTTCAGCAAATCAGCGGCAGGTATTGGAGATGGCTTATTTCGATGGTCTTAGTCAATCAGAAATTTCAGCTCGACTCGGCGTACCGCTAGGAACCATTAAAACCTGGTCTCGCCAAGGTTTGCTGAACTTGAGAAAAAACTTACGCGATCATATTGAATAAGTTGCACTATGACTGGGCCTCTACTTCCGGAACACATAGAAGAATTGATGGCAGGTTTCGTCCTCGGCAATCTCAGTTCTGAGGAAGCTGAAGAATTCACGCAGCTTTTGATAGAACATCCTGAACTAGAGATTGAAGTGCAACGCTTGCAGGAAATCCTAGAAGTGATGCCTTATGCCCTGCCTGAAATTGCACCCCCACCAACCCTGCGCCAGTCCATTCTCGATACAGCGGTCCAGAGCGAAGCCGACGCCATCATAACGCCGGAGCCGCTCCCTGCATCAAAAAAGCCGAGCCGAGCCTTATGGAGACGATTGAAGGGTTCTCCTCGGCAATGGACGGGTATTATTTGCGGTGCGGCCTCACTGTTAGTCTTGGCGCTTGCTTTAGAGAACTACCAGATTAGACTACAGGTATCCAAGATGCAGGCTACAGTCGCTCGGCTGGCTTCAGATAACTACCAAATCAGCCGACAAGTAGAAACAATGCAGGCTAAGGTAGCACGGCGGGAAGATGTAATTTCCATGCTGCAACAGCCCGATGTTCATGTAGTCCCCCTCAAAGGCATGGAACAGGCGTCTGCGGCTAGTGGCAGTATGCTCACAACCCCAGATGAATCCAACGCCATTTTAGTCTTAAAAAATTTGCCTGTTTTACCAAAAGGTCAGTTTTATCAGCTTTGGTCAGTCGTTAAGGAAGAAAAAATTCTCTGGGGCGGGTTTACCATCAATGACCACGGTACCGTTTTTGTCAAGCTTCCCCGGCCCTCAAACCCGGATGTCACTGCTTTAGTGATGACGGTAGAAGAATCACCCACACCGACAACTCCTGCTGGCCCTATGGTGATGGCAGGAAATTTACAGCCTAATCATTAAAAGGTTGAAAGTTAGAAGGTTGAAGGTTACAAGGTTTAAAACAACTTGTTAACCTGCAACCTTTCAACCTGCAACTGTTGATCTAATTCTCGCCTAGTAACCGGCTTCCTCTTCGTATTCTGGCGTTTTGGTCTTTTCTGGAATGTTGACGCGTGGAGCTTTGTACGGCTCAGACGCTCTATCATCATCCCAAGCATCACCCTCTACTTCATAATCGTCATACTCATCTGCATAGTCTGCCCGATAAGATGGAGGCTGAGGAGGTAAAGGTTTTTGGTATTGAGTAGACCGAGTAGGCGCTCTTTCCCATTCATCATCGCCCCAGTTGTCCTCTTCTAATTCTTGTTGAGCATACCTTGGCTCTACCACTTCCCGACGCAAAGGCAGAGGCTCTGGCTCTGGTTCTCGCCAATCATCATCCCAGGTTTCTTCTACAGGTGTAGCCGTCTGGATGGGTTGAGAGATAGGAGTGCGAACAGGAATGCCTGTTCCCAGTTGATTTTCCGGCCGGACTGTTGGAGCGTAGTAGGTTTCCTCTTCTTCGCGCTCCCAAGGGGGCCTGCCAACACCTAAGCGTTCCAAAACTCCCACTGTTAACTGAACAAGCCGCTCTTCAGCGCCTTCAAACACAATTAAGCGATTTGGCCCACTGCTGACAATTTCATCAATCGGCAGTTCATAAGTACTGATCACTTGATCGGGAATTTGGGGCAAGCCGATAGAAGCAATAATCAGAGAAGACACCTTGCCGTCTTCAATATTGAACTTGAACCCCCGGACTCGACCGAGCAGTTCACCAGTTTCTGTAATGACTTCGCTGTTGATGAGGGGGCTGTAGGCATCAACATCAATGTCTTCAATAACGTCTTCATCCTCAACCAAGATGGCATCGCCCATCTGTTGGATGCTGCTGAGGAGCATGTAGCGTGGCATCCCAGCAACGGCGAGCAGGTTGTCTCGCAATCCCAGCGCCACAACCTCGCGCCGATCAATATCTACTAATAGCTCCTTAACAACTCCAAGGCGCTTGGCGTTATCTAGAGTAATCACCGGAGTATTTAAAATATCGGAGCGTTGACGATTTAGTTCAGTTGTCATTATGTCTTGCAATCCTGCTCTCGATTCCTGTTGGGATATCTATCTATAATATTGAACGCTAAATCATGTAAAGTTAATCTACCCAATTGCACTTTTTGGCGGTAATTTTAGACCTAGCACCTGAGTATACGCTCCCCTGGCTTGGGTTACACCGATCGTGCGTTCGGAAGATTCAATCATTGGCCGGCGTAAACTCACAACAATAAACTGGGCTAAAGTAGCCTGTTGTTTGATCATTCTAGCTAATCGCTCGACATTTGCCCCATCGAGAAACATATCAACTTCATCAAACGCGTAGAACGGCGAAGGGCGGTAACGTTGCAGGGCAAAGATAAAGCTCAAAGCGGTCAGAGATTTTTCACCCCCTGACATAGAAGCGAGTCGCTGTACGGGTTTGCCCTTGGGGTGAGCAACTAGATTCAGCCCACCATTGAAGGGGTCTTCGGGGTCATCGAGTTGTAAGTGACCATCCCCATCAGAGAGTTCGGCAAAGATGGTTTGAAAGTTCTCGTTAATGGCATCAAAGGCTTCTTTGAAGGCCCGGAATCTCAAGGTGGTGAAGTTTTCTACCCTGAGCAGAAGTTCAGTTCGTTCAGCTTCAAGGGTTGCTAGTTTTTCAGAAAGTTCTGACAAACGAGTTTGGGCGCGATCATATTCTTCTAACGCCAGCATATTTACAGGTTCCATGGCCTGAAGGCGTTTTTGACCGCTGCGGATTTCTTTTTCGAGTTGTTCTAGAAGGGGTTGCAGGTTATCGGTTGCCGATTGCATATCATCGGGCAACTCTGGCAGCGGATTGGGTAATTCAGCCTGTTGCAGTTCGAGTTGAGCTTTGAGAGTGGTCAGTTCTTCTCGCCTTGTTACCTGAGTTTCCTGAAGTTTCTGTCGTTGCCAGGATTGTTGTTGTTGTTGTAAACGACGTTCTCGGAGGTAGGCTTCTGTGCGATCGCGTTCTTGCTTCACCTCCCCTAATTTCTGCTCTAATTGAGTTAACTTGCTTTGAGTTTGAGTAATTTGTTCGCTCACCAGTAGAAGCTGACTGCTAATTGCAGCTTGTTGCTCCAATACCGATTGCTGTTGGGTTTGGTATTCAGCTATCCGGCGATAGTTTTCTGTAATTTTTTCGCTGACTCGCTGCTGCTGATTTTCTAAATCAACGAGCTGTTTTTCTGTAGTTCGGAGTGCTTTTTCTTTTTCATTTAACTGCACTTCTAAGTCTTTAATTAAGCTTTGAATTTGCTGCCATTCACTAGGGGTTTGAGAGGTCTCCAGTTCTGCCAACTGTTTCCGGAATTCGGTCAGTTGAGCGTCTTGAGAGGGTAATTCTACATCTAAAGTTTGCAAGCGATCGCTAGCTAAGGCAAGTTCCTGGGTATTTTTTGCCAGTTGCGATCGCACTTGCTCCTGCTGCTGTTTTTGATTTTTAATTTCTTTATTAAATTGTTCCAATCGTAATTTAATTTCCGATCGCTTTGTCTTGGCTTCGTTCAGCTCTTTCGTCAGT
>CBKWLJ010000065.1:0-25491 GCA_966675205.1 uncultured bacterium | reverse complement strand
GTGGCTTGTACCGCCTCCTCGGTCAGCAACAGCAGTCTATTTCTGAAGCACCCGCTGGTGATATTGTTGCGGTTGGACGTTTAGAAGGCATTCAAACGGGCGACTTTCTCACCACCGATTCTGGACAAGCAGCAATCGACTTGCCGAAACCTGAATCCCTACGCCCTGTCTATGCTTTAGCGATTACCGCAGAAAATCGCAAAGATGAAGTGAAGCTCAGTACGGCATTAACCAAGCTGTTAGAAGAAGACCCTTCTTTAGCTTGGGAACAGCACGGCGACACCAATGAAATTATCCTGTGGGGACAGGGGGAAATTCATCTACAGGTGGCATTAGACCGACTGCGCCGTAAATACAACTTGCCGATGGTGACTCACCTGCCGCGAGTTCCTTATAAAGAGACTATCCGCAAAACTACCACGTCTCACGGACGTTATAAGCATCAAAGCGGCGGTCACGGGCAGTTTGGCGATGTTTATCTCGATATCAAACCCAAGTCGCGTGGCGAAGGCTTTAACTTCTCAGAAACCATTGTTGGGGGTGTTGTTCCCAGGCAGTATATTCCTGGTGTGGAAACCGGTGTTCGGGAGTATTTGATACATGGGCCTTTGGGTTTCCCAGTGGTGGATGTGGAAGTAACCCTAACCAATGGTTCTTACCACAGTGTTGATAGCTCTGAACAGGCATTCAAGCAGGCAGCGCGACTGGCAATGACGGAGGGGATGCCCAAGTGCGAACCCGTACTGTTGGAACCCATCATGACGATTCAGGTGTGTGCCCCTCAGGAATTTACCTCGAAAGTTCTGCAACTGATTACTGGGCGTCGTGGTCAAATCCTTGGCTATGAAGCGCGTAGCGACTGGCCGGGTTGGGACTGTGTCTCTGGGTATCTACCCCAGGCCGAAATGCACGACTTTATCATTGAGTTGCGATCGCTCACTTTAGGTGTTGGCTTCTTCAACTGGCAGTACGACCATCTCCAAGAAGTCCCCGGTAAACTCGCTGAAAACGTGCTGGCAACAACTGGCAATGGTAATGGCAAATAGGGCTCATTTAGCTGTAGCCTAATCATTCACAATAGCAGTATCAATCAACCTCGCCTTAGGGCATCGACAACGCGATGCCCTTTTTCATTACAGTAGTCGTAGTCAAGCAGAACTTACGCATGGATACCATATATAGTAGGGGCGATTCATGAATCGCCCCTACAAATGGCGGTTTAACAGTAAATTTGCGTAAGTCCTGTCAAGGACAAGACCTTTCCATGGAAAATGCACAAACTTGGTATATTGTCAAGCGCACTGAAGGGCCGTGCGAAATTCTCCCTAGCGATCAAGTAGAGGACAAAGAAGACCCCACCGTTATAGAACGATGGGGGCCATTTAAATCTCAACACGATGCGATCGCTCGTCGAGTTGGGTTAATTCGTGCTGGCAAGTGTCAACCTGCTTAATTTGCATGCGTCTTGGTGGACGCAGTTCATAAGGGACTACTTTATCGTCCGGAAGATGATGCCCTTGTATTGCGTTGTGCCGCAATCTTCTGCTGAAGAACTTCAAGCGCTTTGGCAAATTGCGGGTCTTTCGGGGTACCAATCTGAGTACGGTCTTGCTGCAATTCCTTGCGCTGTGCATCCGTTAGCTCAACTAGGACATCTGGATCAATTCCTAGCTTGTTAATATCGCGACCACTAGGGGTGAGGTATTTTGCGATCGTCACGGCTAGACCCGATCCATCTTCCAGTCCTCGCACGGACTGCACCAACCCTTTACCAAAGGTCTTAGTTCCTATCAAAGTGCCTCGTTTATCGTCTTGTAACGCCCCCGATAGAATTTCGCTAGCGCTAGCAGAACCCCCATCGACCAATACCACGAGTGGCTTATCGGTTAGAGCTCGATTGTTGGCAACCTGACGGTCTGTTTCTCCTCGCCTACCTACCGTCGAGACAATTCCTCCCTCGTCGATCCACATCCGAGCAATTTCCACGCTGGCATAGAGTAAACCGCCTGGGTTGGAGCGCAAGTCTAAGACATAGCCAGTCACATTCTGTTTTTCTAAATCTTTAATGGCATCGCGCATTTCCTCCGCCGCGTTGGCGCTAAATTGAGTTAGGCGAATGTAACCAATCTTCTCAGAGGGTGTATTTTGAACGTTGTGGCGTACTGGATGAATTTCAATTTTTGCCCGTTGCAAGGGATAATCAATTTGCTTGTCACCCCGCTGAATTGTCAGGGTGACAGTGCTACCTGGTTCACCTCGAATGAGTCGGACGGCATCATTAACATCCATCCCTTCGGTACTCTTGCCATCAATCTTGAGAATTACATCCTTTGCCAAAATTCCAGCTTTAAACGCAGGTGTATCCTCAATGGGTGCAATGACCATCAACTTTTTCGTTTCTTCATCCTGGGCAAGCTGAATCCCTACACCTGTCAATTCCCCAGAGGTATCAATCTGCATGTTTCTGAACTCTTCTGGGGTCATGAACCGCGTGTAAGGGTCCTCCAGCTTCTTCAGCATTTCCCGGATTGCCTTGTAGGCTTCTTCCTGGTTCGCGTAATTGCGGTTCAGATATTCGTTACGAACTGAGCGCCAATCCTGCTGGTTAAATGTACCGTCTACATATTGGCGATCAATAATCTGCCAAACTTCATCAACTAACTCCTTAGGACTTTGGCTAAAAAAAGCCTGACTTTTGGATAAAAGACCAGCGCCTGTAACTGCAACGGTGGTGAGTACCACTGCTGTCGCACCAAGAACGAGGCCACGTTGTGTAATTACCATAATCCTTTCACAAGCTGGAGGAAAACTACTGCAAAGGAATTACGCTCACTCTAACACGCTATGCCAGTAAGCGCCCAAGCCTATATCTCTTTGCAGCCATTTAGATGTCTAGTCCGGATAATACACCTGACTCGACTATAATTTGGCTTGTCATTAAAGGTGTTAACTTTTATTATGATTCAGTTTTCTCGGATGATTCATTTTTCCATGGTTTTGGTCTGTCCATGAGCTGGCAAAGGTGGCGATCGCTGTACCTTACTTTAGAATTGTTTTCGAGATACGACTGTAGCCAGTTACAGCTTTTGGACAAAAGTTCGTCAAGGTTCAGACTCCACACTATCACACTATGATCCCGACTTGCTGAAGCGATCGCCTGACCATCATGGCTCCAACTCACGCTACTCACTCGCTCGGAGTGCCCTTCTAGAGTTTTAATTAACGTGTCGTCAAGACGCCAAAGCTGTATCCGGTTATCCCAAGTGGTTGTTGCGAGAATTTCTCCAGTAGGACTAAAACGAACACGAGCCACACTATCCGTATGCCCTTTCAGGGTTCTGATCAATTCTCCTTTACGACTCCAAAGTTTCACCGTGTTATCGTAACTTGCCGAGGCCAGCATCTGAGAGTCAGGAGAAAAACTAACATCCAAAACCCAATTACTATGGTCTCGTAAGGTTTTGACGAGTTCCCCATCAGCAGTCCATAGTTTCACTGTTTTATCATCGCTCGCTGAAGCCAACATCTGACCATCAGGACTAAAGGTAACAGCATTAACCCGTGAAGTCTCATTCTCGCGTTCGTCAGATGCATGATCTTTTCCTGACAGAAGAATGAGGGAATTGCGATGATCACTTAAGGTTTTAATTAAGATGCCGTAGCGAGTCCAAAGTTTGACCGTTCCATCCCGACTTGACGAAGCCAACCGTTGGGAATCGGGACTAAAACTTACACTCAGTACCCAGTCACTATGCCCCGTTAAGGTTTTAATCAAGGTACCGTGGCTCGTCCAAAGTTTGACCGTTCCGTCCCGGCTTGCCGATGCGATCAGTTGTCCATCAGGACTGAAAGTGATACTGTTGATGCGATCGCGATGCCCTTTCAAGGTGTAAAGAAGCTGACCAGCACGATTCCAGATTTTCACACTCTTGTCATCACCAGCCGTAGCAATGAGGCGATTATCAGGAGAAAATACGACATCTCTAACATCATTCTGTTCCCGTAAAATTAGGCGAGATTGGTGATGAAGCCCCCAGAGCTTGATAGTTTTATCTAAGCTAGCTGAGGCAAGAAGGGGGACTGATGATAGGGTTGAAGGCTGTTCGCGATCGCGATGTACGAGCGTCCGCATTCCCCTGTGAAGGGGTCGGTTAGCAGGTTGCAGACTGGCAGGTTTTTCCTCAATGTTCTTGTAGGATAAATTGGACACCCATGAATTTGGGTTCACGAACGTTGCGATAAAATTTTTTTTGTCTGTGTGTTCCCATGTCTTGGCGTCTGGAGCGTCTATTTCCAGATTAGACACCATGAGCGGTTCGTTCACAACGAAAGAATAAACATCCTTCTTCCTCATTTCCCAATTCCCAATTCCCGATTCCCAATTCCCAATTCCCAATTCCCAATTCCCAACACTGACTGGACTGAAACTGACCGATGTAACGTTATCGCTGTGTCCTGTAAACGTTTGCACGAGAGTACCGTTGCGGTTCCACAGATTCACTGTATTATCAGCACTCGCTGAAGCCAGCCATTGACCATCAGGACTAAACGCAACTTCAAGAACCCATGCACTGTGCTGGGAGAAAGTTTTCAGGAGTTGACCCCTGCGGTTCCAAAGCTTTATTGTTTTATCGTCGCTAGCGGAAGCAATTAACTGACCATTTGGACTGAACACCACACAGTTAACCTTGCTACGGTGTCCTTTAAGTGTTTGCAGTAACTTCCCTTGAAGCGTCCACAGCTTGATAGTCTGATCCTCACTCGCAGAAGCAATCATCTGACCATCGGGACTAAAACTTACCCAGGTGATTAAATTCTCGTGACTCTGGAACGACTTGATCAGCTTTCCACCAACAGTCCAAAGCCGAATGGTGCCATCGCTACCAGCCGCAGCAATCATCTGCGCTTTTGGATTAAAGCTGACGCTGAAAACCTGACCGATATGAGTTGGAATCGTTCGCATCAGTTGACCATTCCGATGCCAAAGCCTGAGTGTACCATCCCAACTTCCAGAAGCAATTAGCTGTCCATCAGGGCTAAAGGTAACACGGGTAACAGCATCAGTATGACCTTTAAGGACACTCACTAATGCTCCATTCGGTCGCCATAGTTTTATGGTCTGATCCCGACTTGCTGAGGCTATTAGTTGACCATCAGGTGAAAAGCTGATATTCCAGATGACATCACTATGCCCTTCTAAGCGATTGCGTTCTAAAGCTCCATAAACAGCTTGCGAGAGTGTTGTGACTACCTGTAACCGAGTATCTGCTTCCACTGATTGATCAGCGGTTTCTAGTTCCTTTAAGCGTTTTGCTGCTCTTAATCCTTCTAGTAAAGCATCAAACTTTTTATTAGAGACAAACAGAGCTTCCGAAGAGACACTCATTGCACTCAACTGAGTATTAATCGAAAGCGATGCAGCGAGTCTCCTTTGTACTTCTGCTCTCCATCCCAAACCTCCAGCGGTCATCGCTAGAATGCCTAGAGTAACACCGACTGCGATCGCACGCAGTCGCTGTTGGCGCATCCGCGAGATTGCCCTTTCACTTTGTTCTAGCTGTGCAACGACGTGCAATTGAGTCCGCTGCTTGTATTTAGAGCGAATGGGTTCGACTAAATAATCATGAACTAACTGATATCGAACTTCTTGCGCCTCTGGTACTCGGAATACCAGACCTGACCCCACCAAAATCTTTAAAATCAAGTCGATTGTTTCTGCTAAATCTGAAGAATCTTGGGAAGAGGTTTGCCGTTTCCGTTGAAGATTGTTGATGAGAGCTTTGAGGCTTACTTGACCTTTTCTTGAACGCTTAACCTGAATTTTTGTGTTCTGGTGCAAGGTCTTTGTCCGTTCTGCTAATGTTGCAATCTTCAACTCCTCTTTAATTAACTCGTTCTGGGTTTTCCGAGGACGTGTTCCTTTTTCGTCCGTTAAAAAGAATAAGATTTCCCAAACTATATCTTCGTTCTCTTGTCCGCAATCAGCAATGACGCTTAAAAGCGATCGCTCTACTAAGGTTGCCTTCGGATCGGCTCCCAAAGCATAGTATTGCCCCAAAGTTGTAATTTTTTCAGCTTGGAGTTGTTGCCCGACAACTTGCAACTCAATGAGACGGACGGCTTGTGCGCTTCCGGCTAAATCTCGCACAAGAGCTGCAATTAAAGATTCTTCCAACTGAAACTGAGATACAGCCGCTAAGGTGCTAATGACATTTCTAGCATCATCTGGAGAAAGATCTCCAATGTGATAGCGCAGTTGCCGATCCAAAATATTATTGTTGATCGCATTCAAATTGCTGTAGCGCTCGCACTCTAACAAATAATGCAGATAATCTTCTCGGATCGAGAAAATGACTTTCAAGAACGGAAGATTCAAGATTCTAGAGAGAAAATCATAAAACTCACACCTACTCTCCAAATGAGTACAAGCGAAAAAAAATTCTTCAAATTGGTCAAAAATAAGAACAGTTAATAGCCTACCTTCAGCTAAAAGTTGTAACCGTTTCAAAATGTTTTGCAGCTTGGGATTAGCAATTGGAGGCTGAAAACTGGGGATGGGATATTGAGTGATTGCTGGCGATATGGAATGATGGGCAGAAAGTGAAGCTGTCGCAACATTGGGCTCGTGAGAATTGGTCTTAGTGGTATTCGGATCATTAGCCGATCCGGGCTGCTTAGTTTTGGAACTCCAAGGAGGTGTGCGGTCTTCCTTTGAAGGATTCAACCCTTCTAGTTGCCGACGTTCTAATCCTTGTTCAAGACACCTCTCCAATTCTCCAACCCAATCCCCATAAGTTTTTTGCACAATCGGCATCGTTTCCCTAGCCCCAATAAAGCGTGCTTCGAGAGCCGGTACTAAGCCCGCATTAATTAACGAACTTTTGCCCACCCCGGAGGAACCGTGCATAATCGTCAGTTTATGGTCATTGCGGCTGAGGCGTTCGAGGAGGCGATTGACATCTGCTTGACGCCCAGCAGCAGCAATTTCTAGTGAGGAGATGCCTCGACCTTGATGCGTAAAGGGTTGTAAGGGTGCAGCACCAACAAAGGTACAAAATCCATATTGTTGCTCAATGGAGCGTTGCTGTTGTTTGAGTTCAAAGGCACGTAAGTATTGCTGTTGCTCACGCACCAGCGATCGCAATTCCTCTAAAATGTCAATATAAAGCTGAGGCTCTTGGTGTAAAGATGTTTTTCCTGAGTGTCGGTGTGACAGCAATGTCTCTACCTGGATAGCTTGCTCCAAGTTAGTCTTCGCCGCAGCCAGTTCACCTAGCTGCCGATGGGCTTGGGCCGAGAGTAGCAAATACCAAGCTTGGTGCAAAGGTTTTGATACCTGAAACTGTTCAAGCAAGTCGAGGGCGCTTAGCGCTAACCATTTAGCATCGTCCCAATCTGACTGTGTCAAGGAAACAGCTGCCAACAACCCATACGCTTGAGCCAATCGGGTTGGACTGTTTTGATTTTGAGGCTGTTCCAGAGCCTGTAAAGCCAGAGCTTGTAACTCTGTCCAGCTTTCCAACTGTCTGAGTACCTCGCCCAATTGAATGGTTAACTGAGCAACTAAATCCCAACGATTGGCAATTTTAAAGACTTGAATCGCTGCACTAAATGACTCTTTAGCTTGTTCCCACTGGCAGCGACAGGTAAGCCGTTGCAATTGAGCTTGACGGCAGTAGCATAAACCAATGTGATGGAGAAGGACTCCAACACGTTCTAGAGATTGGGTTGAACCTTGTTCGGTGTAGTCCTTTAGCGCATCGGGTGGGCAAACAAAAGCGCCCAAAGGAGAGGAAAAGTTTGACGTTTTGTTGTTGTCAGCGTTTCTGTCGGATAACTTACAACTTTCAACGTTCAACCTTCCAACTTTCAACTCTTGTATCCAGTTCTCGGCTTTCAGTTGCTGCTGCCAAAACTCAAGCGTTTGCTGGTATTGCTGAAGGGCGAAATCGATTTGATCTGCCATAAAGGCATCTCGCCCCAAAATAAATTGCCATGTGGCGTATGATTCAGGATCTAACTTGACGTCACGACAGACTAAATCTCGAAATGACAACTCAAGTTCTTGACGGCGGCGACAACCAGGTGCCAAATTAAACACCTCGTTCGGGAGAAACTCGCTGAAATCGCTCCCTAATATTTTTGTAAATAGTTTATCAGTGGTTTGATGCCATAAAGCAAGTAACTCTTGGATGGTCAGCTCAAACTTAATCGAGGTAGCAGCCCAACTTTTAAAATCAGGAGCAAATCGCGCTAGTTTTTGCAATACTTCATCGGTTACCCACAACACAATAGGCAGTGGCAGGCTTTTGCGAAACTCGTCTCGTACTTGGTTGGTTGCTAGTAGTACTCGATCAATGGCTGTGACTGATTCTAGTCCGAATACAACCAGAGCAGATGTTGGCTTGCCAGCAGTGGCAGCGATGATGGGAGTATATAAGGTCTTAATTGATTTTCGTAGTACTAGCTCAGTGAGTGAGACCTTAGTTAATGACCTAAGCCGCTGCCACATTTGTTCTTGGCAGACTGCATAATTGCATCGCACCAAAATTAGTGCAAAATTCCCTTCAGAGAGAGTAATTGCTCTCGATAATGTTGATAGCGATCGCTGATTGAGTATCGCTACTTCTTTCGCTCGCTCTGCCTCGCTCATTCAATTTCTGGTGTGACGGCTTTCGTAATTACAAATTTGCCACTATCCCTCTGCATTTCTACGGCTAGAGAAAAATCTGAAACGGTTCTCTTTCTGGAAGGTTTCAGAATATTTTTTCAAGCCCACGCCCTACCGTCTAAGCGGTCAGCATTGGGTTGGTGACGACTTTAAGCTACTGCCGATGCGTGTGTTCGGTGCTTTGAGAATGCGTTATCATTTGAGGTTCAATAAGACTTGACAATTCCTTACAAGTCTTATTAATTTGTTTTTCTAGATAAAACAAACCTCTCGAATCACTCGCCCTAGTGCAGCGCGGCAAAAATAACCCACCAGTCCAAAAAGGTGAAAAAGCTTAGTGTACAAGCATTCTTCCCTTCTGCCTTCTGCCTTTTTTCTTCTGCCTTCTTGCACTAGACTGGGCGACGATTTCTTGATGTAGGGAAACAGGTATCGATGTATCAATTGTGCGATTGATTGCTGGTAAGAATCGCTACACCTCATGAGGTTTTCACTGCGACAGGAGAGAGGAACTTTCGTAACGGACCAAATATTGCGTTTCATTGGCTCAGCAGAATGATAGTAGATGACATCCCAGTAAATCCCATTACCCAATTTTTTAGGTTTTGCGTAATTGGGGGCACTTCATAGTATCAGTGATTTCCGAGGGAGATCGTGTAGCATTAAAGCTTAAAAAAATCAGTAATTTTACGGGTAAGGATTAGCCTAGCATTTATGAGTGGCTTAGGGAATTGTCAGACAGTAAGCGTGTCATATAGATATGAGCAACGCTTCACAGCTACTGTGATACTCATCACTGACTAGTGAACGCGACATAAGTTTTCTACCACTTCAATAGGATTACACTCAAAAGTTGCTCCCCTAATCTGGGAATAGGGAATTGAAGGATTTTCATTCCGCCAGTTGTGGGCAATTGCTCGTGGAGGACTCTTATGAAAATAGGGAGTCGGGAGCCGGGGAAGGAAGGCTATTGTCCTGCGTGGGGGCGGCAATTCTGCTACGAAGCCTGTTTTGAAAATAGCAGGGGGAACTCCCGGACGCAGGGAGAGAGTTGGATTGCGATTGAGGATTAGGGCTTCTATCTGCTGGCTGCGGCGGCAACTCAAGCGTGCAATTTTTCTGTTTCTGCCAGAGCTGGGTTAATTCCAAACCAACGTCCTGAGTCATCACGGTACTCATAGACAAAGCCACTACGCAACAAAACCTGGTATTCTTTCTCTCCTTTCACACTCTGCTGCTGCACAACTTGAGACAGCAATTCCCATTCCTCCTCATCCACCGCTAAGGTAAGGTCATCGCGATAGCCTTTGATCACACTCTCTAAGCAGCTTCGGGAGAAGGGGGGATCTTCCTGTTGCAGACAGTTATAGAGCAACCCTAACAAGTTACGGACATGACCCCCACTAATGCGGCACATCCGGTCAAGGGTTTCCGGGCTGTCAAAAACCTCCCCAATCAAATTCAATCTAGCTTGAGCATCCACCTGAGGAAAAGCGCGTGCTAATACTAACTGCCGCAGTAGTGCCATTCCTTTGAGGGATTCGCGACCATCTCTAGATTGAATCGGCACCATCGGCAACACCTTGGGAGCGACTCCAGCGCCCAAACGATTTTTTAGGGCTTCATATTCGTTACAGAACATCAAAGCCAAGGGCAAGGTGTAAACCAGATGACACTTCAAGTCTCGTAGCTGAGTTCCACGGTCGATGAAAAGGTACTCAATTTGCGATCGCCCTGAGGATAAAGGTCTGGGATCGACCCGATCTAGGTTATCAACAATGACAACCAATCCTCTCTTGCCGCAGCGCTTAAGTTCCTCGATCCCCCGTCCCAAAATTTCTTCGTTGATAGCATCCAAAATACTTTTAGTTCGAGGTTCTAAGTGCTGTCTAAGTTGGTCACGCAAAAGAGGGCTATCTTTAGTTTTGGCTGTAATTTTGGCAATACCAACAGAAAGTTCGGCTTCTGCGGACAGATCAATGGGGGTCTGCAAAAAGTCTTTAATGTCGTTGAATAACCGACCAAAGTAACGGGGTTTCAGATGAATGCCAATTTCTTCTAAGCTTTCACTGACTGCTTTGGCAATGCTAAGCAAGATATCGCTAATATCAACATCCGCCATATCCAAGTCTTTACTGGACTCAAAATAAACGACATGAAAGCCTTGCTGTTCTAACTGGGTCTTGAGCCGAAATAATTCTGTTGACTTGCCACAACCAATATGACCTGTAAACAATTGGCAGGTGGGTTCATCTGGGGAAAGGCGAGTAATCGTTCGCCCCAATGCCTCAATGATCCGCCCCCCCCGTACAGCAGAAAAATCGATATAGTACTGGCGATCTTCTGGATTCCCCACAACCAGCGTCTTAGCAGGGTTACAAGCTCTGAAAAATGTCGGTAGATGCAACTTCATTTCTTTCGTAGGACTTACGCACCATATACAGAATTTCAGGGATTTCAGTCTCTGTCGATCCCCCCCATGCCCCCCACCCCCCTTGTCTCCACCAAAACCGGAACGCATCAGTCAGTGAGGGGTAGGGGAGGGAGAGAATTTCGGGGATCACTAATCTGATAATCGACGCGGAGACGCGGAGACTCGGGGACGCGGAGACAAAGAGATTTTCATCCTTCGTTGTGAACGTAAATTCATGGCAGTCTAACCTGAAAATAGAGGCTGAAACGACGCAAATTCGTTTAAAACGAGAACTATTTTCATTATGAGCGTTGTGGGTAATCGCCCGTGGGGGTCTGTCTTGAAGATAAGGCAGAAGGCAGAGGCCTCCAGGGCAGAAGGGAGAAGACTGTTCATTTTTTCTTTGTGCGCGTCCGCGCATAGCGTCTAATCTGAAAATGGGTAACAGAAAACTCCTTGACGGGGAACAGGGAAGAAGGATAGTTCATCCTTGCTTTATGCACTCTACTCGCATGGCGTCTAATCGGAGTAAATGGGGAAAAGAGAAAAAGAGAACTCTTTAATAGGGAACTCGGTGCCCCTAGAGGGGATTAGGGACAATGGGGACTTGACAACGGAAACCAGACCTATTTTTCCTGATTGGCAGTCCAGTTAATCTGTAAGACGATAGGAGACCTAAAGACCTCAAGCATCAGGTCAGTTGCACTATGGTTTAGGGACTTTACTTAAGATGTGGGAGAGTCGTACTTTATTAGAGCCGGTAGTGGCGGCATTGAATCTACTTACAGCGTCGGGAAAAGGAGTGGTTAAATGGGAAAGGTATGTTGGGCTAAGTGGATAAGTGACTCCCTTCGGCTGAAAGTCGAGGGCTTGGAGGAAAGGATAAGCTCAGTCTTACCTTTCGAGACTCGCACCCATATCTAGCCTGTATCCTTGAGATTAACTGCACTCCTTGAACGTAGCCGTTCAAAGACGTTACAGAATGCCGCCTTAGTCTGTAACTGCTTCTAGGAGTCAGTGACATTAGCGTAGCGGTACGTAAGCGCTAAAAGTAAAGATCAAGGTTGGGCAGGGTGTCCTAGCTGATAGCTATAAAAATCCTGGTTTTGGTGGGCGAGTACAGAGACTCTCTTGGCGTTCCTAACTTGGGTTCGCAGTCATAGAGTTTTCCAGCTTACCCAACAGTTTTTCTGAGTGTAGTTAACTGGGTTTAACTCAGCGAATCTTAACTCTCTCTAAATTTTTGAGAAACATCATTTACGCAATTACTTGGATTGAGCGGTAGTAGATGGCAAGCATCGCATCAGTCTCTCAAGCACAATTGACCACTCGGCGCAAACAGCTACGACGCGCACGTCGGATTAAATTGGTTCAAGCTATTTGGCGATCGCTATTGGCGGGAGGCATGGCCAGCAGTTTGGTTTGGGCACTGACATTACCCGATTGGGTAATCCGTCAACCGGAACAAATTGTCATTGAAGGCAATCATTTTCTCTCCGCCAAAGCAATTCGCTCATTGTTGCCCTTGTCTTATCCAGAATCTATTCTGCGAGTGCAGCCTCAAGCGATCGCCAAAACCTTAGAGTCTCAAGCTCCGATCTCCGAAGCCTCTGTGACACGTCAACTGGTGCCCCCCGGATTGACGATCAAAGTCAAAGAGCGCCAACCTGTAGCGATCGCTCAAACAATACTTTCATCGAGCCCTCAAGCCTCACCAGAAAGTTCGCAAGCTGGGCTACTAGATGCCCAAGGAGTTTGGATGCCCTCAGGCAGCTACACTCAATTGGAGGAAGATTTTGAGTTACCGACCCTGAAGGTCATTGGCTCACGGGAACATTACCGTCCTTACTGGTCGGAAGCTTACCAGACTATCAGCCATTCTCCCGTGAAAGTTTTCGAGATCGATTGGCGCGATCCAGGGAATTTGATCCTGAAAACCGAATTGGGAATCGTCCATTGCGGCCCTTACAGTTCTCGATTGAGTCAGCAATTAGCTGTTTTAGATCGAATGCGAGAATTGCCGTCCCGTATACAGTCTGAGCAAATCGCTTATATTAATCTGAAAAACCCAGAGTTCCCCGCCATTCAAATGAAAAAAGGAAGTGATCCGTCATCACCAAGCAATCATTAAGATTGAATAATGAAGAGTGTCATAATGGTGATTTCTGTCACTTCGTCTTTCCGGCTGACAGTGACCCTTACTGATTACTCTCCTTTTGTAAAAACCAACACGCTTATGTGAGCGTTCGTTGGTTTTTCAATCGACTTACCCTATAGTTGACTCAGATTGCTACCAATAACTGATAAAGTTGTTTATCGACCCTAACCTATTGCAATGACGCTTAATAATAAACAAGAGCTTGCTGATCAAAGCTCACCTATCAAGATTCCTGCCGAACTATCGATCGGTGTAGATAACACTCATCCTTTTGGGAATTCTGGGTTACAGTTCGGTCAAATGTCTGATTCTCCTAGAGGGATACCTAGAGAAGAACCCAGGAGTGACAATATCGTGCCAGGTAGCGTTGCCAAAATTAAAGTCATTGGCGTTGGTGGGGGCGGTGGCAATGCAGTCAACCGCATGATTGAAAGCGGGGTGTCTGGGGTCGAATTTTGGTCGATTAACACTGATTCACAAGCCCTTGCTCAAAACTCGGCTTCCAAACGCTTACAAATGGGGCAGAAGCTGACCCGAGGGCTAGGTGCGGGAGGGAATCCAGCCATTGGTCAAAAAGCGGCTGAAGAATCTCGCGAGGAAATTGCCCATGCGATCGAAAACTCGGACATGGTATTTATTACCGCCGGGATGGGAGGTGGAACAGGCACAGGCGCAGCCCCCATCGTGGCCGAGGTTGCTAAAGAAATGGGAGCTTTGACGGTTGGGATCGTCACTCGTCCATTCACTTTTGAGGGGCGTCGGCGCATGAATCAGGCAGAGGAAGGAATTGCCGCCCTGCAAAGTCGGGTTGATACCTTGATTGTGATTCCGAACAACAAGCTGCTATCCGTAATTTCCGAGCAGACTCCGGTTCAAGAAGCTTTTCGTGTAGCGGATGATATTCTCCGTCAGGGGGTTCAAGGGATTTCAGATATCATCACAATTCCAGGTTTGGTTAACGTTGACTTTGCCGATGTCCGCGCTGTGATGGCGGATGCAGGTTCGGCATTAATGGGTATTGGTGTGGGTTCCGGGAAGTCGAGAGCGAGAGAAGCTGCCTCTCAGGCTATTTCTTCTCCCATACTAGAGTCTTCCATTGATGGAGCAAGAGGTGTTGTTTTGAACATCACAGGGGGTAGTGATCTAACCCTCCACGAAGTCAATGCAGCAGCAGAAACCGTTTATGAAGTTGTCGATCCCAACGCCAATATCATTTTTGGAGCCGTGATTGATGAGAAAATGCAAGGCGAGATTAGAATTACGGTAATTGCTACTGGATTTACTGGTGAAGCTCAGTCAGCACCATCGGCGATCAAGGAAGCGGCTTATCCAAGACGGCCCTTCACACCGCCCCCCACTCCTCCTACACCTCCTGTTGAACCCAGAAATAGACAACAGGAATTAGATATTCCAGAGTTTCTGCAAAGGCGACGTTTTCCCCGTCCTTAGCAGTCGTCAACCATTAAGAGGAACGATCAGCTCGGCTCCTCAAACCTCTAATTTCGCAAGCTGCAAAGGAGGTTTGATCGAGGAGTTCCGGGTGATTTTATCGTTTTAGCATTAGTCTTTATTCCCAAGTATGACGTGTCAATCTTCATCGAGCATACCCATAGCCTTAACTATTGCTGGCTCCGATAGTGGTGGTGGCGCAGGAATTCAGGCAGATCTCAAAACATTCGCCTTTCACTGTGTTCATGGAACCAGTGCCCTGACTTGTGTAACTGCACAGAATACTCAAGGTGTTACGCGAGTTGATGCTTTATCGGCCCAGGCAGTGGTGGCTCAAATCGAGGCGGTGGTTAGTGATATCGGCGTCCAGGCAACAAAAACAGGAATGTTGCTCAATCAAGAAATCATTAATGCTGTGGCGATGAGTGTAAAAACGTTAGGACTGGAAAACCTCGTCGTAGACCCTGTGATGGTATCACGGACTGGAGCTCAACTGATTGATGATGAGGCTGTAGCATCTTTGCGAGATGTGTTGATTCCTCTGGCGGCGATTGTCACTCCAAACCGCTACGAAGCTCAGATTTTAAGTGGTTTAGAAATTAAGAACCTTGATGATATGCAAGCAGCAGCTCAGCGCATTCATCAATTGGGGGCAAGGGCTATCCTCGTTAAAGGGGGAGGCATGACAGGGGATTTACGGGGTGTTGATGTTTGGTTTGACGGCATAACGCTATGCACTCTAGTGACAGAGTTAGTGGAGACATCCAATACGCACGGAACTGGTTGTACTCTGAGTAGTGCGATCGCTGCTAATCTGGCACTGGGGAAAGACCTGCTATCAGCGGTACGCTCGGCAAAAGATTATGTTACAACTGCCTTAAAATACGCTTTAGACATTGGTCAGGGAACTGGACCTGTGGGACATTTTTTCCCATTATTGGGCTAAGCGTGCATTCTGAAGTTCAAGTGGAGCAAGAGTAAGGTTGAATAGGTAGCAAATATCTGAAAAAATTGCTGAGCGCAGGATTCATAATTCCACTATTCTTGCCTTACATCAACTTTTGCTATCCTAATGACCTCTAACTCCCGGATTAATCCTTCCATGCAAACCCCGCCAACTGACGGTTATAGCCAACAACGAACCAATCCATACCAGCCATCGGTACCCATTTCAGTCTATCGGGAACTTGCGGCTGAGTTGCAAGCTGCTAAGACGATGGTGGAATCGTTAAAGTCACAAAATCAGCAGTTAGTCAAGCAAAATCAACAGCTACGACAACAAGTTGAAAAGGTCGTTTTGTCAGCCCAGCATCTCCAGCAGATCATTGCTTCTTTTGGCGCTAGCAGCGAAGCAGAGGCAACTCGACCTCAACCCATGAATCAACCCTTTAATCCGCCCGAACCTCGACCTGTAACGCCGCCTTCACCGCCTCCAAGAGCTGCTAGTACTCCACCTGTCGAAAATCCACCGCCTCCCAAGACACCTGAACCTACTCCCTCTCCCTATGCAGAGTTGGTCATTGAACAGGAAGACAGTCGTTCTCGCTCAATGACCCCATCTGAAGGAATTTCTGATGTCAGTGGGTGGTTACTTGTCGTCGCTATTCTACTGATTGTACTGACGGCATTTGGTGCGGGCTTCTTAATCTTGCAGTCTCAGTTAAAGACAAACAATCGCTAAATTGTCAAGCCGATTGATGAATATAAGTGCTTCCTCCAAAGTAGCTGGTAGCGGTGCCAGCCAAGCTTGTGGCCCGTCAATCTTTTCGCTTCAAACCGTGCGCTTAACTCCTGTTACCTAGTGTTAGGTCATGGCTCGGCATCTACCACACCTCATGCGATCGCAGTTCATCCCCAATCACTAAAGTCGGCATTCGTTATGCTATGAGCTGACCCCCGATAAGAACTCAGACGAGCCAGAATAGGATAAGAGGCTTCAGAAGCGGTGAAACTTAGAAGGAAAATACTGATTGGCTATGGTCTAGTCCTCACTTTGATTGTGACGGTGTGCATTTTGGCAGTAGTCAACCTTTATCGTCTAGGCAAGGCAAGTGAGGCGATTGTAGAAGAAAACTATAGCAGCATTCTTGCCGCTGAGAACATGAGTGATGCGCTAGATCGACAGGATAGTGCAACTTTATTATTCTTGCTGAAATCAGAAGAAGAGCGATCGCAATTTCGACAGTATGAGAGTGAGTTCCTTCAATGGTTAGGTCGAGCTAAAGCCAATATTACGATTGCAGGTGAAGCACAAATTGTTAAAAGGATTGAAACCAAATACCAGGATTATCTGAAGGTATACACCCAGTTACGGGAACTGCGATTCACTCAACCTCAAGCCTTATTAGTAAACTACTATTACCAAAGTGTCTTACCAACCTTCAAACAGGTTCGCAATACCTGTATCGAACTACGACTTCTGAATCAGCAGACCATGCTCACTGCGGCTGAACATACTAAGGTGGTATCAACGCGTGCGATGTGGTCAATGACCTTGATCAGTACAATTGCGGCTAGCTGTGGATTAGCATTTAGTCTGCTATTATCCACATTTTTGGTGCAACCCCTGCGAGAGATGAGTCGGGTTGCTGACCGAATTGCTCAAGGCGATTACGATGTGGAACTCTCCATTCGATCCAATGATGAGTTGGGACGCCTTGCTAGCAAAATCAACAGCACAAGCCGCAAGCTGAAGGAATTTCATGAACTCAATGTCAGCAAAGTTATTGCGGAAAAACAACGCAGTGAAGCGATTATTAGCAGCATTACCGATGGCATTGTGGTTGTTGATGCTGATGCCCAAATTATTGCCATTAATCCCAAAGCTGCACAAATTCTTAATACCTCACCTCAACTCGCTCAAGGTAAACATTTTTTTGAGGTATTAAATTACCAAGAACTTTACGATCGCATTAAGACCACTGCTAAACAGGGAAATCTATCTCACCTAAGCGAAGAACAATCGATCTTGTCCATCCAGGATGAAAACCAGACACAGTATTACAAGTTTTCCATCACCCCTGTCAAAACAGAAGATGACCAAATGTTGGGGGTTGTTCTTTTATTACAGGATGTCACAAAACTCAAAGAATTAGACCAACTCAAAACCCAGTTTGTGATGACAGCCTCTCATGAATTACGCACACCCCTAACGGGTATGGCAATGAGTATCGATTTACTCATAGAGAGTGCTAAAGACAAGCTATCCCCAAAAGAGCAGGAACTCCTCAAAGCTGCTCAAGAAGATGTCCAGCGCTTGCGAACCTTGGTGAATGACCTATTGGATTTAGGCAAAATTGAGTCAGGTCGCATGGAAATGGCTTTTGAGTCAGTGCAGGTAGAGTTTTTGATTGAAAAAGCGATCGCACTCTTTTCGGTACAAGCCGTGGAAAAAGGGGTAAAACTGACCAAACAGATATCAGAAGATACCTTAACCGTAAGAGCCGATGCTAACAAAATTATGTGGGTGCTGACCAACCTGATTGCCAATGCCTTACGCTATACCGATACCGGAGGTTGTATTCGTGTTACCACTAAGAGTCGGACTGACTTTGCTTTTGTCTGTGTAACGGATGATGGGCCGGGTATCCCTTTAGACTATCAATCTCGGATTTTTGATAAGTTTGTTCAGGTACAGACGCATAAAGATGTGGGGGGCAGTGGACTAGGTTTAGCGATCTGTAAGGAGATTATCAAGGCTCATGGCGGTACGATTTGGGTAGACTCAACACCGGGTAGTGGTAGTACATTCACCTTTACCCTGCCAATTGTTGCCACCGCAGTTACCCAATATCCTAAAGGAGAAATCACTGATGTCTAATCCCAGAATTCTCATTGTTGATGATGAAAAAAATATCCGGTTAACGGTGAGCCTGGGACTAGAGCCGTTAGGGTATGACATTAGCACGGCGGTTGATGGCGTGGATGCTCTCAAGCAACTGGAGGAGCAAGAATTTGACTTGATGCTTTTGGATATTCAGATGCCAGGAATGGATGGGATAGCAGTTCTGCGGCAAGCTGCCACGCAGCATCCTGATGTCCGAATTGTTATGGTTTCCGCTTACGGTACGGTAGAAAACGCGGTTGAAGCGATGAAACTAGGTGCTGTAGATTTTATCCAGAAGCCCTTTGCCCCTCAAGAGATTCGGGCAGTGGTGAAGCAAGTGATTGAGCGTGAGTCGATTGAGGAGACGCAAAGTGTAGGTTATGATTCCTACCTTCAACTCGCCAAGCGTTATGTTAATAAGCGACAGTTTGATGCAGCAATGGCACAGGTAAAGCAAGCGATCGCAGTTGATCCATCTCGGCCTGAAGCTTTTAATCTTCTCGGTGCATTGCAAGAACTCAGTGGAGAGCGCTCCAATGCCTTAAAGAGTTATCGTGTTGCTGTTAACCTTGACCCTACTTATAAACCTGCTCAGGAAAACCTGAATCGAGCGACAATGCTGAGAAAAATGAGCCAACCTGAATTGGGTTGACACTCTCCCGACTCAAGTACAGGGGATTTCTAAGCGGAGGTTTCGTGACGGGGTAAGTACGGCAGCTAATCAAAGATTGGTGGAAATAGCCTGAACGGGACAGGTGGGAATACATTGCTCACAGACAATGCAGCGCGATCGCGTAAAGTTAAGTTTAAAGGTGACAGGATCAAGAGTTAAGGCTTGAGTGGGGCAGACGCCCGTACATAAGCCACAATCGACACAACTATTTTCATCAATCACAATCTCGCGACCTAGCAGGGACACGTTGATGTCTTGCGATCGCATCCACTCAATTGCTGCATCGACCTCATCAATATCCCCTAAAAGTTCCACGACTAACGTTCCAATTTGATTGGGTGCTACTTGGGCGCGGATAATGTTTGCTGCTACGTTGAAATCCTTTGCCAGTCGGTAGGTTACTGGCATATGAACGGTGCGTTTAGGAAAGGTGAGTGTTACCCGTTTTTTCATGTCTTGTTACAGTGTGTTTATGAGATAGAAACGATCTATAAGTTTGATTAAGCATGGCTGTGAATTCACCTGAGTCAGTATCAACCTCCTCTCCAACACCTGAATCTCCTTTGGGTAAACGCCTCAGAAATTTCTTGATTGTACTGGTGGCGATCGCACTCGGCGCTATCCTCTTTTTAGGAGCACAAACTTCCACAAGTTCGACGACTCTTGATGCTCAAGCCGAGGCATCTACCCCTTTAGAAGTAGCCCTGAGCAATGATAAGCCAACCTTGATGGAGTTCTATGCTAACTGGTGTACTAGCTGTCAGGCGATGGCGAAAGATTTGGGTGAACTTAAAGAGCAATTTGCTGATTCAGTTAATTTTGTGATGCTGAATGTAGATAACAGCAAGTGGTTACCCGAAATTCTAAATTATCGAGTGGATGGGATTCCTCATTTTGTGTATCTCGATCAAGACGGGACAGCGATCGCCCAAGCGATCGGAGAACAACCCCGTACTATCATAGAGGCGAACCTAGAAGCTTTGATTGCTGAAGCACCTCTTCCTCATATTCAAGGCAATGGAAGGGTTTCTGCTTTTGATGCTCCCATTTCAACCTCTAAAGCGACTCAAGATGACCCTCGCAGCCATGGAGCCCAAGTGCAGCAGTAAAACCCACTCATTTTCCGAAATTATGAATTGTAAATTATGAGTTATGAAATGATTTGCAATTTATATAAGTTTTAAACTCCCCTAAAAAACCAGGGGTATACATTTGGGGTGAGTCGAAATCTCTCTTTAAAAGCCTAAATGCTTAGGAGTCTTCCACAAACAGACTCGTATTTTCTGCGGGCACGGCATCAGCAGCATCCAACCTTTGCCTAGATAAATGTTGCCGTGCCTTACTGGAAATAGCGAAGTTATTTTTGGACAAACCCTTAATTCATAATTCAACATTCAACATTCATAATTTAACCTGATTCTCTGCACAGGCTTTCTCCCATCAAAAAATAATTTTCTCCAAGAACTTGACACTAAAGGAGTAGATAAAATACTATAGAGCAAACCGCTTTTCCTTTAGTTACTTTATTAAACGACAAAAATTTTTACGGGCGAATCTTTAAAAATCTTATCTTTAGGAAAACTTATGACTACTACAAGCAATTTAAAAGTTTGTAGGTGTTTCGATTAGGGATTTTTCCTTCATACTTATTGAAGTAGGAAACAAGGATTTCCTATTCCATGTTGGAAAAGTAGTGAGTAGGAATTATGAACCTGATCGATTTCTTCGTCATGGTGCTGCCTAGTGGGGTTATCTGCGTTTGTTTGCCTAAAGTAGTGGTATCACTCAAGTCAAAGTTTACTTCTGGGCAATGGCGATTCACACGTAGCACTCAAAAATTATCTCAGCAGGAATTTCCCGCAACCAGCGCTTATCCTGAACTCACCTCTGTTTCTAATTAAGAGCTATTTCTCTTCAAGGCTATTGACTACCAAGATTCTTCCTACCGCCTGTTTTTGCCTTTAAAGCCTATAGTTGTTCAATACTTTGAGAGAAGAGTAGGAAGAGGTGACGCTTGAGCTGGCATAAGTTAATCGGCATTGAGTTGGCATCATCGAGTAGACAAGGCAGAAGGCTCTAAGGCAACGCACCGAAGGGATAAGAGATTTGAATTCATCACCAAAGTATGCAATTTAGATGCGTCTCAGCTTAGGGCTGAATCATCCTAATGAAGACTGACCTATAGACGCAAAGATTTTGAGCGCGACTAATCGTGTAGCAGTTGTTCTTTTAACTTCTGGAAGATAGGGATTTTTTGTACTATTGAGGCTGCATGGTATCCCAATCCAATTTTGTTGGACTTGGGTGGATTTTGTTTGTTTCGATTACCGCATCATAGTTTCCAGCAAAAAAGCGATCGCACTTTTAGGGATGCGATCGCTCTTGTGTTGTTTATAGTGCCTGAATGACCTGGTTAACGTCGTCGGGTACCAAATGAACGGCTTCTGGAAGGACGCGATCGCGAACCAGAACTCCCAAAACCACTAGGACGCTGTGTGCGGCTAGGAGTAGATTTGCCAGTAGTACGTAACCGACTTCCCCCATAACCCGACCCTGTTGAGCGATTGGCGTTAGGATTTGTCCGGCGGACGGTTGAAGGTTGATTGGCAGACGGCGACCTCAAACGTCCCGTGGTGCGGAAAGTTTGACGATTTCTCACGGCTGCTGGCGGTTGGTTATAACGAGTCTGGTACCGAGTAACAGCCTCACGATAGCTGCTGCCATATCCACCGTATCCTGTCATCACTCCTCCTGGTTGATAGACAGGTGGCACATAGTAACGAGGTGCAAATAACAAACTGCCCAAAGCTTGACCCGCCAAAGCACCGGCAAAAGGAGCCCAGAAGCCTGATTGCTGACGCACAATTACGGTTTCTCGTTGACCGGTTTGAGGGTCAGTCCGTGTTTCCGTAACATTATGGACATATTCAATCTTGAATTCTGGCGTCAAGTGCATGACTGCCTGACCGTTGTTTACTTCTAGATAAGTCTGTTTGCCATTCTGAATCTCTTCATCCGTCAAACGCGCCATCTGCAAATCTGCTGTCCGGTAAACTGACGGAGTCCCCGGAGGGGTGTTGAGCAACATGACGGTGTACTCCCCATCCACATCGTTGTAGCTTGCCTGCTGCACCGGATATTGCCCCTGGCTTAACTGCGTAGGCGCAGGTATATTCGTGTTCCGATTCTGCTGAGATTGTGTTCGGTCAGGAGAACTACAAGCCGCTGTTGTTAAACACAATGCCAAAGACATCAATAAGATTGTTAACTTACGCAACATAAGTGAGTTAAAAGTGATGGCAATTCCAAAATAACGTTTATTTGCTAGCTTACTTTATGGGTTTACTTCACTAAAATAGGGCGGATTTACTGTAGTTTTCTGATCGCCCAAGTTTCTAAAGTCTTAACCAAGAGCCAGTCGCTCTAGAGGGGAACCAGTTCCGGAAAATTGACTAATAATTGGTCATTGGTCAGTTCATCTCCAAACTGAGCAGGAGAAAAGTGAACCTGAATCGCTTCTAGCCTGTCCTGATAATGGAGATTAATCAAGGCTTTTAGACCTGCTTTCAGAGCATCTATGTGAGCAAGATCAGTTTCCAAGTCAGGTACTTCACCGGTGTACGCCACCGTAATCATCACGACTAAGTTTGGTGTGACGGGTAAGGATAAAGGTTCCTCTGCTCCAAGGGGTTGACCAAAATCTGGTTCACTGAGGTAGCGTTGAGCGGAGTCAGTAAATAATTCATTGACATAGTCTCCTGCTTCCCCCTCATTCCAGAACACATCACCTTCATTAGCCGCCGATTGCCAATAGACATCGTGTTGCAATAGGGCTTGACAAATTTCAACTAACCCTTCTCCTAAAACCTCCATGTCTCCGTCTGATTCGACTGCCTCCCGTGCTGCGCGATTAAGAACGCCCAATAGCGGTGCCACCTCTTGACCTGCTAGATGGATTAACAAACGACACACGACGTATCGAGTTCGACCACCAAGCCGATTTAAGCGATCGCGCCAAGAATTCATTAGTTCCTCTACTGCTAACTCTAAAAAGGGTGATTAGTGTCTATTGTTCACTTTAGTCTGTCACTTAAACAAGACCATCCACCTTAAGATTGACCAAACTTAGTCCGGGAGAGCCAAATTTATATCCTTAAAGGATGTGGACGGGAGACTCTTGGTAGAAGAATGTTGAGACTTAAACTTCTACCCAATCGAGCAGATAAAACGGTTAACAATTCGTAATTCGCAATTCGTAATTCGTAATTAACATTTGAACGGGGATTTAAGCCCCGCTCAAATGTGAGCGCCCTAAAGGGGGAGGCTTCTGACCCATTTTTTAAATTACGAATTACGAATTAATAATTACGAGTTATTGGTGAGGTTAGTTAAGACGGTGATGGATACAGAGTAATGATAGAAGTAGAAATCAAAAAATACTTATAACAATTCTCGTATTAATGAGACACCTCTGAGTTTATTGCCAATTCCCCATTTCCCAAAACTCAGAGTTTTATATCTCATCCAGATGAGAACTGCTGTACCTGGTATCTTTCTCTCATCAATTTTGGTTATCTAACCGATTGGTGATCGCGGCTAAAAATTTATCGATATTAAACGGTTTGAGAATATAGTCATTCATTCCCATTTCTCTAATTTTTTGAAGATTATTGCGATCAGCACTGGCTGTGAGAAACATAAAAGGAATGCCTGCGGTAGCAGAATCTTCACGAAGTGCTGATAGAACTCCGTAACCATCGAGTTCAGGCATCATGACATCGCACAAAATCAAATCAGGCTGAGACTCTTTGGCTAATTGCACTCCAACAAAGCCATTTTCAGCACCGATAGCCTGGAACCCTTCAATCTCAAGCAGTTCGATCAGGTTGTCTCGGATAAACTCTTCGTCTTCAATCACCAAAATTTTGTTCATCATCGTTAAGTTTTAATGATCTAAAGGTCATTTAAGGCTAAACATTGCCTGATCGCTAAGTCCTATTCTCTAGGGAGATTATAAAGATTTAACATACTTTGAAAAACGATGAAGTCTGCTGCTTACCATGATGAATTTAACAATATCGTTTAAGTTAGAGGTATGAAAATTGTACAAACCACAGTGTAATCGCGATCGCTGACACGAGAGATATAGCAAATGATAAGTAGAGCTTGGGCTGTTCCATGAGGAGGATATGACACGATATTTATTAGTGCTAAGACGATTTTGGAGTACTGCGATCGCAGCTGAGTTAGAATATCGGCTCAACTTTGTCATTGCTAGCTTAAGTAGCTTAGGGAATCTAATTGGTAGCCTATTCAGCCTATTTTTGTTCTACCGCACAGGTTACAACTTTGAAGGCTGGAGTTGGGAGCAAGCGCTAGTCATTCTGGGTATTTTCACCTTACTTCAGGGCTTTTCTGCCACCTTTCTCGTGCCGAACCTGAACCGCATTGTTGGGCAAGTCCAAGAGGGAACCCTAGATTTTGTCCTGCTTAAGCCCATTAGCAGTCAATTTTGGCTTTCCTCGCGCATGGTTTCACCGTGGGGAATGCCGGACTTAATCTTTGGAGTTATTCTGATTGCTTATGCAGGGAAACGCCTGAACTTAGAAATTAGTAACTACCTTCTTAGTACTGTACCGCTCTTATTTGGAATGATCAGCCTCTACAGCCTCTGGTTCATGCTGGGAGCAACAAGCATTTGGTTTGTCAAAATTTACAATGTTACTGAAGTTCTACGAGGGCTAATGGAAGCCGGTCGTTTCCCCATGGTTGCATATCCTGCTACATATCGCTTCTTCTTCACCTTCGTGGTTCCAGTTGCCTTTTTAACTACTGTACCCGCAGAAGCAATGCTAGGTCGTACTGAAGTAAGTTGGGTAATCGGTTCAGGTGCCTTAGCCTTGGGGTTACTGTGTGCTTCTGCCATTTTTTGGCGGTTTGCGTTGCGTTTTTATACAAGCGCTTCTAGCTAAGCCAGAACGTTGTCAGCTGATGTGCATCTAATTTGCATAATAATTACGAATTACTTGCTTCACGCATTACGAATTAGGTTGCTTGACTACCATTCGGCAGAGGATATTGCACTGTCTTTGTGAAATTAATAAAGAGGAAGCACACATCGAGAATGCAAAAGATGAAAACAAAGCAGCTTGGCAACACGGGTGTCACAATCAGCGCGATGGGATTAGGCGGTATGCCGCTATCTTTAAGTGAGAGGCCACCAGAGTCACAAGCGATCGCAGTTATTCATCGGGCACTCGATCTAGGTGTTACTCTAATTGATACTGCTGATTCCTACTGT